>CAZUQS010000110.1:0-5269 GCA_964622615.1 uncultured Candidatus Izemoplasmatales bacterium
GAGATTTAAATATTTTTAAGGAAGAAGAAACAGAATTCTATGATGATTTTCAAACTGGAGTTTTGATGAGTTATATTACAAATCATTTGAGAGATATTTCAGAAATGGCTCATCATGTTCCAGAGGACTTGTTTATTTCAGGTATCATGTTTATAGGTTCATTTATATTTTTGTCTACTATCAATTTACTGCTAACAGTAATCATCTTTTCTTTCGTCGTAGTAATTGTTATTTTTTCTTGGTGGAGAAGAAAAAAATTACTTGAAACACAAAGAGGTGTTCGAAAAGTACATGGGGAATTAAATTCACAAATAGAAAATTCAATATCAGGTATTCGTTTAACAAAAGCCTATAATAATGAGGATTTTGAAATAGATAAGTTTCAAGATGTGAATGAATTGTATGCGAACTCATCCAAAGAAGCATACTTTCAAATGGGTATTTTTCACGTAGGAAATCAATTCTTCTTGCAGATGCTAAGTTTGCTTCTGTTGATTATAGGTGGGATATTCGTTTATTATAAACAAATTGACTATGTTGATTTATTTACCTACTATATATACATCACATTTTTAACTAGGCCAATAAATAGATTGATTGCAATGATGCAACAAATTCAACAAGGAACAGCTGGCTTTGAAAAATTCTACCAAATTATGCAGATTGAGCCAAAAATACATTCTAAAGAAGGCGCAATACATCTTGAAAATCCGAAAGGTGAAATATCTTTTGAACATGTTGATTTCGCATACAATAATGGAGAACTTCAGGTGTTAGAAAATTTTAGTATTCATATAAATCCTGGAGAAAAAATTGGATTGATTGGCGAAACTGGAGTTGGTAAATCTACAATATCTAAATTAATTCCTAGATTTTACGATATCAATAGCGGATCAATTAAGATTGATGGAGTTGATATAAGAGACTACGATATTTATTCTTTAAGAAGATCGATTGGACATGTACAGCAAGATGTATTTATTTTCTATGGTACCATTCAGGATAATATTCTATATGGTAATCCTGAAGCAACTGATGAGGAAATAGTTGAAGCGGCTAAAAATGCTAATATCCATGAATTCATTTTAAGTCTCCCAGAAGGGTACATGACCTATACTGGAGAGAAGGGTGTTAAACTTTCTGGTGGTCAAAAACAAAGAATAGCAATAGCGAGGTTGTTTTTAAAGAAACCTAAGATTGTTGTTTTAGACGAAGCAACAAGTGCTTTAGATAATGTTACTGAACGAATGATTCAGGCTGCGTTCGATGAATTAGTAAAAGGAAAAACTTCAATCGTAATAGCACACCGGTTATCTACAATTATGAATGCTGATAGAATAATCGTACTTGGAAAAGGTGGAATTATCGAAATGGGTAATCATCAAGAATTAGTTGATTTAAAAGGGGTATACTTTAATTTATTAAATGAGTAGGAGGATTCAATGCCATACTATTATTGGATAGCAATTATTGTTTCTATTATATTTGTTGCATGCGTTCTAGCGGGGTTAAGTGTTGCTTTAGGTATAGTAAAACCAAAGAGAAGATCGCTGCTAGAAACTAGCATATTAGAAGAAGAATACAGCAATGGAATAATGGATTTCTATAAAAAAAGCAAAACGAATGAGTACAAAGTCAAATCAATATTTGAATACGATTTAGAAGTGTATTACTTAAAAAATAAAATGAATTCAAATCATTATATTATTATGTCCCACGGGCACACTTACACACATCATGGATGCTTAAAATATGCAAGGATGATGATGAGCTATGGATTCAATATTATCATGTACGATCAACCATATCATGGTAATTCTGGAGGGAGTTTTACTTCTCTAGGACATAGAGAAAAAGATGATTTATATCGAATCATCACGGACACAATTAGACGTTTTGGTAATGATATTGTAATTGGTACATACGGTGAATCTATGGGGGCGGTAACAGTACTTTTAGAAGCTGCTTTTGATGATAGGGTTCGGTATATATTTAGTGATTGTGGTTTTTCAAATTTGAGTGATTTAATGGAAGAATTACTTAAAAATAATTACAAAATACCAAAATATCCATTTATGTGTATTTCTAACTTAATATTTAAACTTATTACAGGAGTAAAATATAATGGAATTTCCCCTATTAAAGCGCTTAAACAGATAAGTGTTCCTATATTTT
Source organism: uncultured Candidatus Izemoplasmatales bacterium (assembly GCA_964622615.1). GTDB lineage: Bacteria > Bacillota_I > Bacilli_A > Izemoplasmatales > Hujiaoplasmataceae > 4572-104. The sequence goes on from CAZUQS010000110.1 coordinate 2,176, forward strand.
TTGCGCATGGAGAGGCAGATAATTTCATTTCAGCGGACCATACAAAAAAAATGTATGAAGTATATACGGGACCTAAAAAAATATTCATTGGAGGAAACGAATCCTTACACGCCTCTTCCTACTATAAAGATACAGAAAACTACGAATTATCTGTAAAAGAATTTTTAAAAGAATTTCATATCTTAAAAATGAACTAAGTAAAAAATATTATATATATATTTAAGAAATATGTAAATATATAATACTGAATGGGGTTGAAAATCAAAAAATGAAAATGTGCACATTTGATAGTATTATAGGTCCTATCAGTCTCTTTGAAGAGCATAACTGCATTACTCAGATTTTACTAAAGTCTAGGTCAGTTTACAAAGATGAACTAAATCAAGTTATGAGGCTTGCAAAATGTCAAATTGAAGCTTATTTAGAAGGTGATTCTAAAATATTTGATTTTCCATATTTTGTAGATGCAACCGAGTTCGAGAGGTCAGTTTTAAAAGCAATGAGTACCATTCCTTATGGGAAAACAGAATCTTATAAAGGTCTTGCCGAACTTTCTGGTAATGATCGTGCTTATCGAGCAGTTGGGTCAGTTTGTAGAAAGAATAAGTTGCCAATATTGTTCCCTTGTCATAGGGTGATAAAAAGTGATGGAGCAATTGGTGAATACTCTGGAGGAATTGCAATCAAGAAACAACTGTTGAATATAGAAAAAAATTACACAATTGATTGACTTTATAAATTATAAAGGCTATAATGTTAACGCAAGCTAACATCGTAGCTTTAATTTTTTATTTATCATGTTAGACATGGTTAACAATCGGGGGTTTTATACTATGACATTAAAAGAAATTATGCCTGGGCAATCTTGTATAGTAACACAATTATTTACAAATAATTTACGCAAGAGAATTATTGATATGGGATTGATTACAGGAACTAAAATTTATGTGAAAAAGACTGCGCCCTTAGGAGATCCAATGGAGATTGTGGTGAGAGGTTACGCTTTAACTTTGCGAAAAGCTGAAGCCCGCACAATAATGGTTGAAAGAATAGAGGAATAGTATGCTTAATATAGCATTGATTGGGAACCCCAATTCTGGTAAAACAACATTATATAATGAGTTAACCGGTAGTAATCAATCGGTAGGTAATTGGCCTGGGGTTACTGTTGAAAAAAAATCCGGAAAATTGAAATCTAAAAATGTTGAAGCTAACATAATAGATTTACCGGGAATTTATTCTTTGTCAACAATTTCTTTAGAAGAAGAGGTTGCTGCAAAATATATTTACAATAAAGAAATGGATTTAATAATCAATATCGTAGATGCCTCTAATCTTGAGAGGAATCTTTTTTTAAGTTTACAATTATTGGAATCGAATGTTCCAATGATTATTGCTTTGAATGCTATGGATATAGTAGAACGTAAACAAGAAACTATTGACATCGCTGAATTGTCTAAATTAATTGATGTTCCCATTATACCGATTTCTGCAAGTAAAAAAATAGGCATGGATCATTTGATTGAGAAAATTGAACAATTCGATTATAAAAAAGAGCGAATGGTTATTAAATATAATAAAGAAATAGAATTTACAATTGAGAAGTTTAATAAATATCTAAAAGACAGATATGTATCAATCCGATTTCTAGAAGATGGATTGAAGGCTATTGATAATGTATCATTGTCCAGAGCTGACACTGCAAAATTGTTAGAGGAATTTCATAATGAGAGCTCAAAATACAATTTGGACTTTGACATGGTATTACCAAATGCAAGATATCAGAAAATAATTGACCTTGTTAACAAAACACATAAGAAAAGTGATTTACAGAAAGAATCCAACACAGATAAGATAGATAAAATATTGACACATAGAATATTTGGATTACCAATATTTGGATTTATTATGTTTTCTGTTTTCTTTTTGGCTTTTGGGCCAATAGGGACACTGATTACGAATCAATTTGTTTGGCTTATCAATCAATTTTTCACTTGGATTATAAACGGGGTAGCTTCACTTGGCATGGCTGACTATATTGCATCATTAATAACCAATGGAATATTTGGTGGATTAGCAGCTGTTGTAGGATTCTTACCACAATTAGCTATACTGTTTTTTGCATTAGCTGTTTTAGAAGACTCTGGCTATATGGCAAGAGCAGCATTTATAATGGATAGAGCCTTAAGAAGATTTGGATTGTCTGGAAAATCATTTATACCTATGTTAATAGGTTTCGGATGTTCGGTGCCTGCTATGGCAAGCACAAGGACACTAGATAATGATGAAGATCGTAAAATCACGACGATGATAATACCTTTTGTTTCTTGTGGAGCAAAAGCACCTATTTATGGAGTCTTTGCTGGAGCGTTATTTGGTGGAGGATCATTCTTAGTTGTCTTCTCAATGTATGTTCTGGGATTATTGGTTGCTATTTTCTCAGCTATTTTATTTAAAAAGACAATGTTTAGAAGTGCAAAAGCAAATTATATAATGGAATTACCTGAATACCGAACACCAACGTTAAGAAACACACTCATGCATACTTGGGAAAAAAGTAAAGAATTTTTGGTGAAAGCAGGTACGATTCTTCTTGCAGCATTTATCGTAATCTGGTTCTTTAGTTATTTTGGGGTGGTTGATGGTACTTTTAGACTTCTAACTGACAATGAAATAGGAAGTAGTTTGTTAGGATCAATCGGTAGATTTGTTTTGCCAATATTTAAACCAATAGGATTTACAGATTGGCAAGCTGTTGTTGCTATATTAACTGGAATTGTTGCCAAAGAATCCGTGGTAGGGACATTGGGTATACTGTATGGGGTCAATGGAGATGTTATTCAAAACGGTTCATTACTCTATAACTCAATTCAAAGTAATTTTACAAGTGCACAAGCATATGCATTTATGACGTTTGCTTTATTAAGTACTCCATGTATCGCAGCTGTAACAGCAATGAAAAGGGAATTGAAGTCTTGGAAGTGGTTTATATTTATTCTTGTATATGAACTTGTTGTAGCGTATTTACTAGCATTTGGAATATATCAACTGGCAAGCGCGCCTTTGGGAAGCACTTTGACATATCTTATTACTG
>CAZUQS010000111.1:0-5259 GCA_964622615.1 uncultured Candidatus Izemoplasmatales bacterium
ATCCAGGATATTTATATTCTGAATTGGCTTCTTTATATGAACGCGCTGGACTCGTTCAAAATTCTGAAGGATCTGTAACTCAAATCCCAATTTTGACAATGCCTAATGATGATATTACCCATCCAATTCCAGATTTAACTGGATATATTACAGAAGGTCAAATTGTGTTGGATAGAGAATTACATCAAAAAGGAATATATCCTCCAATAGGAGTGCTTCCTTCATTATCAAGATTGATGAAAGACGGCATTGGTGAAGGGTTCACTAGAGTGGATCACCAAGATGTGATGAATCAACTATATGCATCTTATGCAAGGGTTATGGATGCGAGAAGTCTAGCTTCTGTAATCGGTGAAGATGAACTCAGTAAAATAGACAAAACATATATGCAATTCGGGAATTTGTTTGAAAAGCACTATCTTTCTCAAGGAATCTCGATCAACAGAACGATTGAGCAGACACTGGATTTGGGTTGGCACTTGTTATCGATATTACCAAAACCAGAATTGGATAGAGTAGATGAAAAAATGTTAAATTTACACTATAATCAAAAAGAAGCGTATAAAGAATTTAATGTCAATACCAATATATCGATTAAAAGTTTAAATAAAGAGGCGATTTAAAGATGCCAGAAAAACAAGTCTTCCCAACAAAGGGAAATCTTTTAGCACTGAATAAATCTGTTAAATTAGCGCGATTAGGATATGATCTTATGGATCGTAAACGAAATATTTTAATTCGAGAAATGATGTCATTAATCTCTAATGTTAAAGACCTTCGTGATGAAATAACAGAAACCTACAAAAAAGCTTATTTTGCCCTGCAAGAAGCGAACATAACGTTAGGAGTAGTAAATGACATTGCAAAAGCAATTCCAACCGATGATGGGCTAGACATCACTTACAGATCTGTAATGGGAGTTGAAATTCCTAAAATATTGTACCAAGAAGAAGAGGTAAAGATTAAATATGGTATTTCTAGCACCAATACCAAATTTGATTATGCTTACAAGTATTTTTTAAAAGTAAGAGACTTAACAATCCTATTAGCAGAAATCGATAATTCATTATATAAATTAGCAAACGCAATTCGAAAAGCAAGAAAACGTGCAAACGCATTAAAGAACATCGTTATTCCAGATTATCAAGAAAAAATAAAATTTATCAGCGAAACTCTAGAAGAACGAGATAGAGAAGAATTTATGCGTAGAAAGATTATTAAGAACAGATTAGAAAACGATTAAAAAGGGACAAGACAAGCTAGTTTTGTCCTAAATAAATATAAATATTTCTTGACTAATCATGTTAAATGTATAATAATATGAATTGACTCTTTTTTAGGGGTGTGGTGTCAACGGTAGCACGACAGTCTCCAAAACTGTTCGTACGGGTTCAAATCCTGTCACCCCTGCCAATTTTAAATACAAAAACTATTCTCTTTATAGGAATAGTTTTTTAATACCAAGAGTGAATTTTTTAAATATGCATAATAAATTATAAATTGCCTATTTATTTTAATTGATTTTTAAGTATAATATATATAAACAATTACTTTATAAGGAGCAGATAAGATGAAAACTTCTCACAGAATAAAGGAACTCAAAGGAATAAATGAATTACAAGACAAAGTGGTCGACTCGGTTCTAGAAGCTTATTATTATTTTCGAAGAGATGATGAAATTGAAACGATTGATGCGACATTAGCAATTATTAATGAATACAAAGATATGACAAGTGTATTCTGTGCTAATTGTACAAAACCTCATTTTTGTGAGGACTGTATACCAATGAAAAAACGAAATATCTTCGCGAATATTGAAACTATTTTAGAAAATCAAAAAGAAAATTTACCTGAAATTTATAGGTAATTCAATCTAAAAAAATAAAAGCAAAGCATGTAAAAATGTTTTGTTTTTTTTTGTCAAACATTCTTAACAAAAAAATCACATTTAAAAATCTTTTCTTTTTTTTGTATTATGATATAATAATATAGATTGAAAGCGTTTTACGAGAGGAGATATTAATATGAATGAATACAAAGCGAATGCTATAAAAAACGTGGTTTTATTAGGTCATTTAGGTAGTGGGAAGACATCACTTTCTGAATCACTTGCTTTTATATCGGGAAGAATCGATAAGAAGGGTTCTATTGAAAAGAAGACGACAATTTCAGATTATACCGTTGAAGAACAACATAAATTGAGTTCTCTGTCTACCGGCTTAATTCCTATCGAGTTTAAGGATGTTAAAATCAATATTTTAGATGCACCAGGTGCTGATGAAATGATTGGAGACATTGACCATGTTATGTCAGTTGCTAGTGCAGCAATTTTAGTTGTGGATGCAACAAGTGGTGTTGAAGTTGGAACAGAAAAAATGTGGTTAGAAATCAAAAAACGTAATTTGCCTGCATTTATCTTTGTGAATAAAATGGACAAAGAAAATGTTAAATTTGAAGAGGTTTTACTAGAAATTAGAACTAAACTTGGTAAAGAAGCAGTACCTTTCTGCTTACCGCTTGGTAAGAGCGAACAATTTAATGGGTTTGCGGATATCGTAGAATTGAAAGCAAGAATTTACGATGGAAATGCTTGTGTTGATGGCGAGATTTACGGAGATAAAATGGACAAAGTTCAGTCATTAAGACAAGAACTAGTTGAAACGGTTGCTGGAGCTGATGAAGAGTTATTAGAAAAATACTTTGAAGGCGAAGAACTTACTATGGAAGAAATTCAAAAGGGATTACACTTAAGTGTTATGGCTGGAGAAGCTGTACCAGTTATGGTTGGTTCTGCAACAAAAGACATTGGTGTATTAACCATGCTTCATATGATTAAGAAATATTTTCCTAGCATTTCTGAATTAAAGCCAGTTAAGGGTATGGATGAAGAAACTGAACTTGTTAGAACATATTCAGAAGAAGAACCTTTTAGTGCTTTTGTTTTTAAAACATTGATTGATCCATTCATAGGAACCATTAGCATAATGCAAATAAAATCTGGTTCTTTGAAAAAAGATCAAGAGGTATATGTTTCAAACACAGAATCCACAGAAAAAGCTACACAAGTATTCACAGTTTTTGGCAAAACTCAAATACATATGGATATTGTTTACGCAGGAGACATTTGTGCTATGGCTAAAGTGAGTGGAGTTCAGACAGGAACAACACTTTCAGAGAAGAAAAATATAATCGTGTATCCTCAAGTTGTAACACCTTCACCTACTATGTATGTTGCGATTCATCCAGAAAACAAAAAAGATGAAGATAAGCTATCTAACGCATTATCAAAATTGCAATTAGAAGATAATACATTAGAAATAAGAAGAAATAAAGAAACATCACAACTGTTAATTGGTGGACAAGGTATGATCCACTTAGGATATATTATTGATAAAATGAAAAATATGTTCAAAGTAGCTTTGGAAACAGAAGATCAAAGAATTGTTTACAGAGAAACAATTAAAGCTACAGCTACTGCAGAAGGTAGATATATCAAACAATCTGGTGGCTCTGGTTACTATGGTGTTGTTGTAATGAGATTTGAACCGCATCCTGATAAAGATTATGAATTTTCTCAAGAAGTTTTCGGTGGATCAGTTCCTAGAGGTTATTTCCCAGCAGTAGACAAAGGACTTCAAGACACTCTTGAACATGGTGTATTAGCAGGATTCCCAGTAATTGGAATTAAGGGAATTTTAACTGATGGAAAATATCACTCTGTTGATTCAAATGAATTGGCATTTAAATTAGCTGCTGGAATTGCATTTAAAGAAGCGTGTAAAACCGCAAAGCCAACTATTTTAGAACCTATTTATAAAATCGAAGTTACAATCAAAGATGAATATCTTGGAGATGTGCTTGGAGACGTTAACAAACGTAGAGGTAGAGTTCTTGGAATGGAACCAGCAATTCAAGGGTATCAAAAAGTTATTGCAGAAGTACCAGAACAAGAAATTTCAAAATATACAATTGATCTAAAAGCGATGACTCAAGGATCTGGAACGTTTAGTAGAGAATTCATTCGCTACGAAGAAGTACCGGGGAACTTGATTGATAAAATCGTAGAAGAACAAAAAAGATATATAGAAGAACGTAAAAAATAATATGATAAGTGGCTAACTTAAGCCACTTATTTTTTTATCACAAAAATATCAAGGTTATGTTATTGACTTTAACTGTTACATTTGATAAAGTATTATGTGTGGCATAGTAATTTTTAAAAATAAAAAATAAAGGATAATAATATGGAAAAAATTGGATTGTTATTAGACAGCACAACATTAACTAGAGATGATTTTAATAAATTTGATTTTATAAAAGTGGCTCAGTTAAAAGTTCAAATTGAAGAAAAAACTTTTTCGGAAAATGAATTATCAAAAGAAGATATGGAAGCGTATATTGAAGCGGGAACTAGATTTTTAACATCTCAACCATCTCCAGCTGAATTTTTGGAACTCTATCAACAGTATTTTGATGAAGGATACACGCATGTATTGACAATTGTAATATCGCATCGAGTAAGTGGTACATATCAATCAGCGATGATTGCAAAATCCATGGTTGATTTTGACATTGAAATAGATGTACATTCTCCACTTGTTGCATCGTACGGAGTCGCTCTAGGTACATTTATGCTAGCGGAGATGATTCAAGCGGGTAAAAAATATTCTGAAGTAGTTGAACGATACCAAACATTATATATTGAACCATTGGTAACATTCACTTTAGGAGATTTAAAAAATTTAATGCGCGGGGGAAGACTCAACAAAGTTCAAGCTTTCATGGGAAAACTTTTGAGAATAAAACCGATTATTGAAATGATTGATGGAAAACTAGAATTAGTTCAAAAAGAAAGAACAAATTTAGCGTGCATTGAACATTTTCTTGTCAAGATTGATTACTACTTTAATAAGTATAAAAAAGTATATTTAGACGTTGTAAATATACATATGGATGATAATGTAGATAAACTACTACAAATGATAAAAGAAAAGTATAAAGGTATCCAAATTCATATGACAAACTTCTTGAGTCCGGTGTTCTATTCTCACCTTGGAAGTGTTGGTTTTGGCATAGGGATACTTGCAGAATAAATAGTTAAGATTTTCACTTCAAAATTAGTGGAAATCTTTTTTCATAAAAGATGATATATTTCTTGACAAATAATAATCTATTTAGTAAACTTATAGGTGCTAAAAAGATACGGCGATTGTGGCGAAGGGGTTAACGCATCGGCTTGTGGCGCCGACATTCGTGGGT
>CAZUQS010000112.1:0-5234 GCA_964622615.1 uncultured Candidatus Izemoplasmatales bacterium
ATGTCGCGTTAAGAAATTTATTACTTAGAGATCAAAAAGTTATTGAAATGTTAATTAATTATGAACCCAAATTAAACTATATAGCAGAATGGTGGAAACAACTATTTGGAGAATCAGAAGGGAAAGACCATTTAGGAATTTTTCCAGCAAGTGCTTCGTTTAGTACAGATCTACATTCATTAGGGCAATACATTCAAGATGGTGAAAGGATATTATTTGAAACTGTCTTGAATATAGAAAAACCAAATAAAGAAGTAATAATAGAAGCGGACGAGTTAAATCTTGATGGACTTAATTATTTACAAGGAAAATCGGTTGATTATGTTAATAAACAAGCTTTAAAGGGAACGTTATTAGCTCATAGAGACGGTGGAGTACCAAATATAATAGTAAGTATTCCTGAGATTAGTCCTTATAGTTTTGGATACCTTGCATACTTCTTTGAATTATCATGCGGTATCTCGGGATATGTTTTAGGAATCAATCCTTTTAATCAACCCGGAGTAGAAGCGTATAAGAAAAATATGTTTGCTTTACTAGGTAAGCCAGGGTATGAAGAATTAAGAAAAGAACTTGAAAAAAATCTATAAAAAAACCACTCATTAATTTGAGTGGAATTTTTTTGCAATAGTATTTTTAAAATCGCTTTTTCGAAATGCGATAAACTCTTTGGAACTGTTCTTCCTAATTGTTATTTCATTGACATTTTCTATTACTTCACCATCCGTTTGAGCATACATACGATCTGGTACTGTAATTTTAATCTCTTTTCCCTTTAGAAATGCGGCTCTTTTTTTAAGATGTTTATGCCAACCAAAATAGATGGTTGCGAATAGCATTTGAATTAAGAAATTATTTAGATTATGAGCAACAACAACGATAAAATTATCATCGGTAATATCAGCTTTGGGTGTTCCTTTCATTCCACCACCAAAATATTTCCCATTTTGGATAGCTACGAAATATCCTTTTTTGTAAGAATGAGATATGCCATCAACAGTGATTTCAAACTCTGTTCGTTTGAATTTTAAAACAGCTCTAAAGAAGTTAATGATATAAGATAATTTATTCTTCTTTTTGTCATTGTTCACGTAGTAACATACTAAAGAATCGATTCCGATTCCCGCCCCATTGATAAACTTAAAATTTCCAGCATCTGACTGCACTTCACCAATCGTTATATTACCTTGATGGATTTTTTTTAGGCTTCTTAAAAAATCATTTCCAGAACCGGATTTAGATAAATATATATTCTGTGAAATGGTAGATACATCAACATTATTAATCAAATAATTGATAGAACCATCTCCACCTAAAAATAGAATATCTGTAATTTTCTTATTCTTATCTAAAAACACATTCAGGTTTTCAATTTTTAAGGTAGACCTTAACATGAAGGGTACAGAATGTTTTCGAAAGAATTTTACCATTTTATTTGTGGTTAGTTTTGATCTTCTTCCATTGGATAATGGATTATGGATAATTAGAAACATAAGTTTCACCTCTAATATGTGAAGCAATTTTTTGATTTTGTACAATCCTTATTATAGCATAAAACATTTAATAAAATATGAAACTTTCTTTTCGTTTAGTAAAAATCATAGTGTTTTAGTGATTTTGTGATATAATTTTACTATAAAAATTTGATTTGAGGAGCACTATTTTGGACATAGGAATTACCATTAATTCACTACAAGATACTGATTGTCTTGCAAAATTAATATCTAAAAAACTCTTTCCTGGATTTGTTCTAGGGTTAACTGGAGATTTGGGATCAGGAAAGACTACATTTACTAAATATCTAGCTAAACATATGGGGATTACAGACTTGTTAAATTCTCCTACTTTTACCATACTTAAAGTATATAATAATAAACCTAATTTATACCATATGGATGTTTATAGATTAGAAGATATTGGTTATGACTATGAATTAGATGATTATATATATGGAGATGGAATTAGTGTTATTGAGTGGTACCAGTACATAGAAAAGATGCTGCCAGAAGAAATGCTTACAATTTCGATTATAGTGAATGATAATTCTCAAAGAGTATTACAAATTAGCGGAAAGGGACGGTATGAATCCATTGTCAAAGATATTATTAATAGATACCGCAACTAAGTATATATATTTAAGTTTAGTTGTAGATAATTTAGAAAAACAATTTGTTTACCAAGAAGGTATAAACAATCATTCCGTTACCATTATACCGATGTTAAGCGATATATTAAAAAAAGAAAATATAACCTTACAAGATTTAGATGAGGTTATAATTGGAATTGGCCCAGGGAGTTACACTGGAGTTCGCATTGGGGTAACCGTTGCCAAAATGATTGGTTATCTAAACCACATTAAAGTATCTATGGTATCTTCACTTGCAATCATTGCGTCCGCCTCAAATAGCGAGTATATATTGCCATATATAGATGCAAGAAGAGGCAACGCTTTTATGGGGTTATATAGATTGCGTGATGGAATACTAGAACGTATAGAAGATGATTGTTTAGAAAACATAGAAACCTTTAAAAATATGCATAAAATGAAATATGATTTTAAAGCAGAAGGGAAACCTAAAATCGCATATTTATTAGGATCAAATTTACTGGAAGAAGTTCAAAACATTCACGAGTTGAAACCAAACTATTTACAGATAACAGAAGCAGAGAGAAATAGGAGTTAATGATGGACGTTATTATTAGAAATATGAGAATATCTGATATTTCAATGATCTCAAAGTTTGATTTAATTATGTTAGGAGAAACACCGGGAGAAAACACTATTAAAGAACACATTCAAAATAGTTCTTTAATGAAGTATTTTGTGATGGAAACAAAAGTTGAAAAAGAATTTGTAGGACAAGTTAGTCTTTGGATAGATGAAAATAAAGCTCAAATAAATAATTTCTATATTGTAAGATCGTATCAAGGCCAAAAATTGGGAAAAAGATTTATGAATTATATAATGGAGTATTTCCATTCTATAGGAATTCATGAAATAACCTTAGAGGTAAGAAAATCAAATACTATTGCCATAAGATTGTATGAATCATATGGATTTAAAATAGTAACAGTTCGTGAAAATTATTATCCAAATGGAGAATCCGCTTTACTAATGTATTTAAGAATTGGAAGTGATTAAATGTATGTATTAGGTGTAGAAACTAGTTGTGATGAAACTAGTGTTAGCGTTACTTTAGACGGCAAGAAAGTTCTATCAAATGTAGTGTTGTCTCAAATTGATATACATAAAGCTTATGGGGGAGTAGTTCCAGAAATTGCTTCAAGAGAACACATAAAAGGAATCACGTATGTATTTGATCAAGCTATGAAAGATGCAGAGCTCCGTTATGAAGATATCGATTTGATTGCTGTGACAGAGGGACCCGGGTTGATTGGATCACTTTTAATAGGAGTAAACGCTGCTAAGGTAGTTAGTTTGAATTATAACATTCCAATAATAGGTGTTCATCACATTAGCGGGCACATTTATGCTAGTCACATTGAAAACGATATGGAGTTTCCTTTAATAGCTCTAGTTGTATCAGGAGGACATACCGAGTTAATTCTTATGAAGGAACATTTTTCATTTGAAAAACTAGGTGAAACTCAAGATGATGCAGTTGGTGAAGCATATGATAAAGTCGCTAGAGTATTAGGATTACCTTACCCAGGAGGTCCAGTTGTTGATAGATTATCAAGATCTGGTGTGGAAGAATATAAATTTCCAAGACCAATGATGGATTCGAATGATTTTAATTTCAGTTTTTCTGGACTAAAATCGCATGTCATTAATCTTAACCACAATATGCAGCAAAGAAATGAAACAATTAATGTTGAGAATTTTTGCAGATCATTTCAAGAAGCGGTCACTGATGTTTTGGTTGCGAAAACAATTAAAGCAAAAGAACAATATGCTGTGAAACAAATATTAGTTGCGGGTGGCGTTGCAGCAAATTCTGGATTGAGAGAAAAAATAAAGGAACGAATAACAGATATACCGGTATATTTTCCTAGAATGGCATTTTGTACTGACAATGCAGCAATGATATCTATAGCGGGATATTACAAATATTTAAAGGAAAACAAGGCAGATGATTTGATGTTAAATGGATCATCTAGATTAAACCTTGTAAAGGAGTAAATAATGGAAATAGAATCTAATTTTATTAAGACAATAATGGAAGAAGATCTTAAAAGTAATAAAGTAAGTGAAATTATTACGAGATTCCCACCAGAACCAAATGCATATTTACATATTGGACATGCTAGAGCAATTATAACCAATTTTGAATTGGCTAACTCTTTTGGTGGAAAAACTAACTTAAGATTTGATGATACAAATCCAGTTAAAGAAGATAGTTCTTTTGTGGAAGCAATTAAAAAGGATATAGAGTGGCTTGGATATAAACCTGCTCAAATCTTATTCGGTTCAGACTATTTTGAACAAACTTATGAATTAGCTGTAAAATTAATCCAAAAAGGGTTTGCATATGTTTGTGATTTAAAGCAAGAAGAAATGCGAGAATACCGAGGAACCCTAACTGAAGCGGGAAAAGATTCTCCACATAGAAATAGATCTATAGAAGAAAATTTACTATTGTTTGATCAAATGAAAAAAGGTGAATTTAAAGATGGAGAGAAAACATTAAGAGCTAAAATTGATATGGCTTCTCCGAATATGAACATGAGAGACCCTGTAATTTATAGAACCATACACATAAAACACCATAACACGGGAAATAAATGGTGTATTTATCCAATGTATGATTTTGCACATCCTATTCAAGATGCGATTGAGGGAGTAACACATTCTCTATGCTCGTTAGAATATGATGATCATAGAGTATTATATGATTGGGTAGTTGTGATGTGTGAAATGAAACATGTTCCTCATCAATATGAATTTGGTAGACTTAATATCACAAATACAATTATGTCTAAAAGATATCTTAAATTATTAGTGGAAAAAGGATTAGTTAAAGGTTATGATGATCCTAGAATGCCTACATTAGCGGGATTAAGAAGAAGAGGGTATACGAAAGATTCAATAAAGAATTTTGTATTAGGAACTGGTCTTTCAAGAATTAATTCTACAGTATCTAGTGAAATGTTGGAAACTTCATTGAGAAATGACTTAAATTATAAAGTGAAAAGAGTAAATGCGGTAATAGAACCTTTAAAAGTTGTAATTACAAATTACCCTGAAAATGAAATAGAATGGATTGATGTAG
>CAZUQS010000113.1:0-5028 GCA_964622615.1 uncultured Candidatus Izemoplasmatales bacterium
GTAATTAACCCATGGGTAAGACCAGACGCATAAATAACAGGAATATGAACCTGTTTAATAAGGAATGGTATTCCGCCAATATGATCCTCATGACCATGGCTTATAATCAAAGCTGCAATTTTGTCTTGGTTTTCTATTAAATAGGTATAATCTGGTAAAACATAATCAATACCCATTAAGTATTCATCTGGAAATTTTAGTCCGGAATCGACAATTACAATTTCATCTTGGTATTGAAAACAATACATGTTCTTACCAACTTCACCTAACCCGCCCAAAGCAAAAAGAAAAACCTCTTTAGCAGATAAATCTATATTCTCCATTTTTGACCCTTTCAAAAATTTATTTTTTTATGTTATACACATTATATCTTAAATTTTATTGATATGCAATTATTTGAAGGTAATAAAGAAAAAACTTACAAAAACTTTATAAGAATAGATAAAAATGTTATAATTAAATCCAAAGGAGGGATAACAATGATAGCGAAAATACTAGTTGATATTAAAGCGAAAAATGTTGATAAAACATATGATTATCTAATCCCTCCTAAATATGAAAATATACTGGAAATAGGAGCTAGAGTTATCGTACCTTTTGGCAAGAGAAATGTGATGGGGTTTTGCTTGGAAATTGCCAAAGATAGCGAATATCAAAAAACCTTAAAATCCATTGATTCGATTTTAGATATCGAGTCATATTTAACAGAAGAACTCATCAATTTAGCAATAGAAATGAGAAAAGAAACCAGCACATTATTGATTAAGATTCTAGAGGTTATGCTTCCTACCGCTTTGAAAGTAATGTATAAACCTAAATTGAAAGCAATTAATAAAGATCAAATATCACCTGAATTGATTTCGGTGTTTGACTATTCCGATGAAGTATTATTAAGCAGTGTACCAGCAGATTTGTATACAGTTATCCAAAAAGAAATTAAGAATCAAAATATAAAACAAATCTATGATATCAAATCAAGAAATTCTTCTCTAACTAAAAAATATATTGAACGAACTCAAAAACCAATCGAAAAAATTACAGTGAAGCAGCGATCTGTAATTGATTATCTTGAATCGAAAAAGACGAAATCAGAAAACATTGCGAAAACATTATCTGATTTAAACATTACGATATCAGTCATACATACATTGGAGAAACATGGCTACATCAATACTCGATATCAGGAGTATTATCGTAAAATTAGTACAATTTATCAAACAGAAAATAAGTCGATATCCTTATATCAGGAACAGGAGTCTGCATATCAAAAAATTATTGATAGTTTTAACGAATATAAAACATTCTTATTACATGGGGTAACAGGTTCAGGAAAAACAGAGATATATTTAAAAGCTATCGAACGCGCTATTGAAGCAGACAAGTCTGTTATATTCTTGGTGCCTGAAATTTCCTTAACCTCAATGATGATTTCAAGATTTAGGGCCAAATTTGATAAGAGTGTTGCGGTGCTTCACTCCGGATTATCCATTTTAGAAAAATATGATGAATGGCGAAGAATTGTAAAGGGTGAAGCTAAAATTGTAGTTGGCGCTCGTAGCGCTTGCTTTGCACCAATTAAAGATTTAGGTTTGGTTATCGTTGATGAATCTCATGAATCAACCTATAAACAAGACAATAATCCAATATACTATGCAATTGATGTCCTGCAAAGAAGAGCGAAGCATTATCAAGCTGTTGTTGTTCTTGGCTCTGCTACTCCAAATATAGATACCTATGCTCGTCAAGTTAGGGGATACTATGAACTGTTAACGCTTAGTAATAGAGCACTCAATGCAACAATGCCTGAAATTGAAGTAGTCGATATGAAGCAAGAATTTATCAATGGTAATGGATCTAGCTTTTCAAAGAAACTCCAAGAAGAAATTCAATCTCGACTAGAAAAGAAAGAGCAAGTTATTCTTTTGATTAATAGAAGAGGGCATTCTAATTTTGTTATCTGTAGAAATTGTGGGTATGTGTACACGTGTAAAAACTGTGATATTTCTTTAACTTACCACGAACACTCTCATTCATTGAAATGTCATTATTGTGGTCACGATGAACCTGTTCCTAAGATTTGCAATAAATGCGGTTCGGAAGATCTACGATATATGGGAACTGGTACGCAGAAAATAGAATATGAACTTTCGGGTATATTTCCGAATGCGAGAGTTATCAGAATGGACAATGATACTACCCGTAAAAAAAATTCTCACGAGAAATTATTGCATAAATTTGAAAACAATGGAGATATCTTATTAGGTACTCAAATGATAGCAAAAGGACTGGATTTTCCAAAAGTAACTTTGGTGGGAATTCTACAAGCGGATAACAATCTCTATGTTCCAGATTTTAGAGCACCAGAAAAAACATTCCAATTAATTATGCAAGTATCTGGTAGGGCCGGAAGAAGAGATACGCAAGGCAGGGTTATTATTCAAGCGTTTAATCCAGAGCATTATGCAATTAAATATGCATGCAAAGATGATTATCTAGGTTTTTACAATTACGAAATGAATATTCGAAGACTTGCAAAATATTCTCCATTCTACTATTTGGTAGAATTAAAGGTCTTTGGTAGTAGTATGAGAGATGTTTTTTATAACGGAATTGAAGTCGTAAAATATATGAAAAGAAATCTTGATAATAAAGCAATTGTTTTAGGACCAGCAGTTCCAGTTATTAAACGAGTAAATAATAAATACCATTGTGAAATTATGGTAAAATATAGAGAAATAGGAAATTTAGATGAGATACTTGAACACGTAATGACCACATATCAAGTTAATGACAATTTTATTTCTATTGATCGATATTCTAATGTAGGGTAGGTGATAATTATGAAAGTATGTTTTATGGGAAGCATGGATTTTGCTGTCCCAATCTTAGAAGGGTTAAATGAGGTTTTTGAAGTTGCTTTGGTTGTAACCCAACCGGATAAACCCGTTGGGAGAAAACAAATCTTAACTGCAACTAAAGTGAAACAAAAAGCACTAGAATTGGGCCTTAAGTTGTTTCAACCTAAGAATATAAAAGAAGATTATGAAGAAATAACTTCATTAAAATTGGATTATATTGTCGTTGCTGCATATGGACAAATGATTCCAGAAATTGTATTAAGCCACGCTTTCTATAGAGCTATTAATGTACATGCGTCACTGTTGCCAAAATATCGTGGTGGATCACCAATGCATAGAGCAATACAATATGGGGACTCTGAAACTGGGGTGTCTATTATGTTTATGGCTCAAAAAATGGATTCAGGAGATGTTTTGTCTCAAAAATCTATTGAAATTGAAACCGATGATAATGTAGGAACTTTAGAAAAAAAATTAGGTGTAATAGGACGTGATTTGTTACTAGAAACATTAGGGAATATTACCAATATTGTTCCACAAAAACAAGACATGAATGATGTAACTTTCGCATATAATATTAAATCAAAAGAAGAAAAAATATCATTTCATAAAAGTGCTAAAGAAATAAATAACCATGTGAGGGGATTTAATCCTTGGCCTCTTACTTATTGTGTTATTGACAACAAGAAAATAAAATTGTATGAAGTAGAGCATTTTGAAAATACAAGTGATGGATTACCTGGAGAAATCATCCGAATTGATAAACATGGAGTGTACATTCAAACTGGGCATGGATTGTTAAATTTACAGAAAATTCAACTTCAGGGGAAAAAAGTTATGGATATATCTGATTTTATGAATGGTGTTGGTAAAACGCTATTTACGGTAGGAAAGATGTTTGAATAATCGAAATTATAGTTAAACATATTAATAAATATGTTATAATAATATGTTAGGATGCTTTTTATATTTATATAAAAAAGGAGTGAAATTATGAACAGAGATAAAAATTTGTTTTCAAGAAATGAAATGCTTAACATGAATATTGACATTCTCAATAAAAGAGGTGTTGAAATAAAAGACATCGCTGAGGTAGCTTATAGACAACAATCAAAATGGAATCCAGACATATCGTATCAAGAATGTTATGATTCTGTAGAAAAAATCCTTTCATTGAGAGATGTGTTCCATCTTGTTCAATTAGGAGCGGAAATTGACAGATTGACTGAAGAAGAAGCGTTTCAAGGACCAATTCAAGAAATTCTTGCTTCCGATTTAGGAATGTTTGGAATTGATGAATTATTTGGATTGGAATTATCTGGGATGTATGGAACTATTGGTAAAACTAATTTTGGTGATATCGATGTAAACAAACCAGGAATTGTAGCAGTGCTAAACGAAAAAGGTAAAGGCGATAAGCCAGCTTGTCACACGTTTTTAGATGATATTGTTGGAGCTATTGCAGCTGCAGCTTCTACTAGAGTAGCACAAATAGAAAATGAAATTGAAGCGAAAAAAGATCCATCTATCTTAGAAGAACCAAAATTATTTTAAGTACTATTTTTAAGATTTAAACAAGGGGGGTGAATTAATGGATAACCGGGAAAAAACATTAGACGAATTCTTTCGTAATAATGATCCTACAACTAAAAGAAAAGAAGAGAAGGCAAAAGTAAATAAAAAAATCGATGAGTATTTTAGTGCTGTATCTGTTGATAAAGCTCCTAAAAAGAAGACTTTTTTAGATAAAGTAATCGACTTTTTCAAAATATCTTCTTTTAAAAATAAATTTGATGAAAATAAAGTAGCTGCGAATTTGAGACAAAAAGAAGTGGAAGGCAAAAACGGAATTTCTAAACTGTTTTCCAAAATCAAATATTATTTTATTGCCAAGTTTAGTTTCGAAGCTGGAGTGGATATTTTAGATGAAACTCAAGTGTTACTTCGAAGAAATAGAGTAATTAAAAATATCACATGGGTTACCAATATTGTATTTATTTTATTTACTTTAATTGGGTCTGAGGGTAGCAATATAAAACTCAACTTAATTGTTACTCTAATTTTTTCTATTATTATGTTCTTGGTTTCACAATCTATTAGAAAAGTAATTTCAGAAAAGCCTACTACATTGCAAAAGCAACAAATGGGTGAATATGTTTCTGGAGTATAC
>CAZUQS010000114.1:0-5007 GCA_964622615.1 uncultured Candidatus Izemoplasmatales bacterium
TCTTCCTTATTAACGGATTCTAAAATATCCAAAGCCATTGCACATCCAAAACGATTATCCCATGCTTTCGAAAATATTTTTTTTCCATCAATTGATTCTGTGTAATTATTATAGAAGACGATTTGTTGACCAATTTTTATACCTAATGATACAGCGTGGTCATAATTGTCCGCTCCAATATCTAAGAAAAAATCATCAAAACTAGATACTTGTTTTGACTTGTTATCCCGTAATAAATGTGGTGGTTTTGCTCCCACTACTCCCGGAACAAATTTGCCATCATCTAAAACAACATTCATATGTTGAGAGATTACAACCACTGGATTAATTCCCCCAATAGGTAACATCTTAATCAATCCTTTTGACGTGATTTCTTGAACCATCGCTCCTACTTCGTCCATATGGCCAGCAATCATAACTCTAGGGCCTTTGGATTTTAAATTTACAGCACCAAAAATAGATCCTAAATTGTCTTCAATAATTTCCTCAGACATTGTTTCTAATTGTTGCCTCATATAATTTCTAACATACTTTTCTTGACCAGAAATACCTGGTAAAGAAACTAAATCTTTATAGATTGATTTCATTTTGTTCTCCTGTGAATATGACTTTTAGGAAAAAGATTTGATTTCCCATTTCTACGAATTTCACTTCAAACTCGGTCTGAATATTGTTTTTTGGTAGGTTCTTATAGAGATTTAAATTAATATCCAAAATTTTATATTGTTTGTGCGCATTAAACGACATCATTGAAAACTCATACAATATAAAATTATCTGTTTTAAATTCTATTTCTGCATTCTCAGATAACACTTTTGCATACCTATCTAAAAACTTTCTGCTAGTCAATCTGCGCTTTGCTTGCCGAACTTTAGGCCAAGGATCCGAAAAATTAAGATAAATCTTTGAAACTTCATTTTCTGAAAAAACATCTTCAATTTTTTCAGCATCAAATCTTATTAATCTTAAATTTGGTAATGGATGTTCCAACACTTTTTCTAGTGCGCGAACAATAACAGAATCAAATTTTTCTATCCCGATAAAATTGATATTTGGGTTTGCTTCCGCTAATTCGTATACGAATTTTCCTTTTCCACAACCTATTTCAACTTCAATTGGGTTATTGTTTTGAAAATGACCATCCCATTTGTTTTTATAGTCTTGTGGGTTTGGAACTACAATATGAGGATTCTGTAGTATTAAATCTTTTGCATATTTGACATTTCTTAATCGCATATTATACTCCAGCTAATCGCTCAATGCTTTCCGCATATATGGCTATTGAAATAATCATTTTTTTTACATCTAAGAATTCATCTGGTTGATGAGCTAATTCCTCGTCTCCTGGGAACCCTGGTCCAAATGCAACTGCTTTTTTAAGTTGTCTTGCATAAGTACCGCCACCAATAGTAATAATTTCAGATGTTTCGTCGCCTGAATATTTTTTGTATGCATTGTGCAATTCTTTAATCAATTCATCATCTGGAGAAACATAATGAGGTTTTGAATTTGTCACGAAAACATATTCTAACCCATATTCTTTAGCAGTCTCGGTCATCTTCACTTCGCCTGCTTCAAATTCATAGTTTCTTGGATAACGTATGTTTAGTCCAATGTTTAAATTTACTCCATCATAATTAATGATTGCTAAATTATTTGTTAATTCTTTCATCTCTTTATCGTAACATGATACTCGTAATTTGTTTCCCAAATTATCGAATGAAAGATATTTATCCATAAATTTAATGAAATTAGCTTCTGAGTGCTTCTTAAGGAATTTTACCATCAAATGAATAGCATTAACCCCTAAGTTTGGCATTGCAGCATGCGCATTTTTTCCATAAATAGTATAGATATTCCCATCAATTTTTCCAGTATATTTATTCTGCAATAAAAATTCATTGAATTCTTTTGAAAGATCTCTACTTAACTCTGCAGCACATGTATCTGGAACTATATTGTAGCGTTCTCCAGCGTGAATAGATTTTACTAAATCATCTTGCTCTTTTCCTACAAAATCATACATGTAAATGCCTTTTTCAGCATAGATTAGTGGGAATTCTGCATCTGGAGCAAATCCAACATCTGGCATTCTCTCTTTTTTTAAATAATGCTTAACTCCACGCATTCCCGTTTCTTCATCACAACCAAGAATTAATCTTACTTTCTTATTTACTTTAATACCTTGATCTTTAATCATTTTTAATGCTATATAAGCAGCTATTGTAGGACCTTTGTCGTCCATTGCTCCACGAGCATAGATTTTACCATCAATTAATGTTGCTGAAAAAGGAGGATTTGTCCATTTTCCACCCGCTGGTACTACATCTAAATGACCTAGTATTCCTAGTACTTCTTCTCCGCTTCCATATTCAATATGACCAGCATAATTATCAACATTTTTCACTACAAACCCATCGTTCTTCCCAGTCTCTAACATGAAGTCCAAAGCTTGTCTGATATCTTTACCAAATGGTTCCTCATAATTGTCAGGATTAAACTCATTTAAAACGGTCGGAATTTGCAATAATCTAGTAGATAATTCGATAAATTCTGCTTCATGTTTTTTCGCTATTTCTAACCAATTCACTTTATCACACACCTTCATTACTATTTTAACATATTGTGGCTTATTTTTAAAACAAAAAGAAAGTTCATTTCAACTTTAATTTAATTTGACTTTATTATAATAATAAGTATAATTATATATATCATTAAACAAAGCAAAGTTGGTATTACTATGGTTAGAAAAATTGAAATGGAAAACTTGACTTGTTCAAACTGTATTTCCAAGATTGAAAGAAGAACGACAAGATTACCTTATGTAAATAGTGCATCATTTAATTATGCGAAACAAATACTACTAGTAGATTTTAAAGATGACTATGATGAGATAGCAGCATTAAAGGAAATCAAAGAAATAGTCGACATTCTTGAAGATAATATCATTACCCATTATTTTGAAGAAAAAGTTGTTGCCAAGAAAGTAAATTTCTTTAAAGAATATAAATATGTTTTAGTTGGAATGTTATTGATCACAATAACATTTTTTGCCTTTCGGATTTTTCCACTTATAAATAATGTTTTTGGAACGAATCTAACTCCTTTAAATAACACATTGAAAAATATTTTTTATTGGGGTGGATACCTTCTATTAATTTCTAAATTGTTAAGACAACAAATAAGAGGTCTTAGGAACTTCAATATTTTTGATGAAAATACACTAATGATTATCGCTACATTTGCAGCAATGTTTATCGGTAGATATGAAGAGAGTGTTGCAGTAGTTATTCTATACTCTTTAGGAGAGTATCTACAAACTAGGGCAGTGCAACATTCAAAACATGAAATTTCGGCTTTGGTTAATCTAAAAGTGGAATTTGCAAATGTTTTGGTAGGAAATAAAGTTGTTGTTAAAGATCCATCATTAATTATAGTTGGGGATGAACTCATCATTAAAAATGGTGAAAGAATAGCCGTTGATGGCCGAATTATCTCTGGGTCTACTTCTTTAAACACTTCAGAATTAACTGGTGAAGCAAAATTAAAAACAGTTGATGTTGGAGATGATGTTTTAAGTGGAAATATCAATGTTGGAGATGTCATTCATATTGAAGCAACAAAAGAATATAAGAATTCTACATTAGCGAAAATCATTGATTTGATTGAGAACTCTACAAATGCAAAATCGAAAAGAGAAAAGTTTATTACCAAGTTTGCAAGGGTTTATACTCCAATCGTTGTTGGCTTAGCGTTATTACTTATCATATATGGGGTTATATTTGACCCTACAAACGTTACAACCAGTGATGGCTATATATACCGGGCTGCAATCTTCTTAGTTATCTCATGCCCGTGCTCGCTCGTATTGTCAGTACCGCTCTCATATTATGCTGGGATAGGAACTGCAGCAAAACATGGTATCTTATTTAAAGGATCCACATACTTACATGCGATTACAGAAGTTGAGACCATTGCTTTAGATAAAACAGGAACACTAACATACGGCGACTTTTTTGTTAAGGAATTTAGCGATGAAGAAACCTTAAGATTAGCTGCTTCCATTGAAAGATTTTCGAATCACCCAATTGCAAACGCAATTGTGAAACATAACGAACTACCAATATATACCATTAAAAATATCAAAGAAATTCCAGGATACGGAATCTCCGGTATGTACGAAAAGAAATTGTTATTAGCAGGAAGTAAAGCGTTCCTTGAGAAAAATAATGTTTCAATAAACATAGAAAAACTAGCGATTGGATCCTATACGTTTGTAGCGTTAGATAACGAATACATTGGTCACATCATTATAAAAGATGAATTAAAAGAAACTTCAATGGAAACCGTTAGAGAATTTACAAAGCACTATGATACTGTGATGTTAACAGGTGATAACGAAGTTTCTGCAAGAGACATTGCAATGCAACTAGGCGGTATCGAGTATTATGCAGAATTACTACCAGAACAAAAACTAGAAAAATTCAATGAAATTAGAACGAACTCAGTATCTTTGTTCGTTGGAGATGGTATTAATGATGCTCCATTACTAAGAAATGCAGATATCGGAGTTTCATTGGGTTCTGCTACAGATTTAGCAATTGAAGTATCTGATGTGATTATCATTAATAATGATATTAGATTATTAGATAAAGGTATTAGAATAGCCAAAAAGACGAAAAGAATTTCATTTGAAAACATATTGTTTTCATTGATTGTTAAGGCGATATTCTTAGTTATGTCTGCGATGGGCTTTATGTGGATGTGGTTATCAATATTCGCTGATGTGGGTGTTGCAATACTATGTGTATTAAACGCTTTAAGGATAATTTACCAAAAGAAATACTTAACTAATTAAAGAAAAAACTACGAATTTATCGTAGTTTTTTTATTTATGTAAGATAACAGCGTAGCGTTTTTTACCTTTTCTCAGAACAGTATATTTATCTCCAAACGCTTCTGATTTTTTCAATACGAAATCTAAATCATTTACTTTTTCTCCCTTTA
>CAZUQS010000115.1:0-4963 GCA_964622615.1 uncultured Candidatus Izemoplasmatales bacterium
CACCATTGAAACCAATTGTAAGAATTGCGAATGATGAAGATGTTAGAAGATATGAAGAAAATCTTGAAAAAGAACCGATTGTTCTCAAAAAAACCGATGAACTGATTAAACTAAATAAATTAGAAATGAAACTCTTAAACTGCGAATATACATTGGATAGAACAAAATTAATTATCTATTTTAATGCAGAAGGAAGAGTTGATTTTAGAGAGTTAGTGAAAGACTTAGCAAATGAGTTTCATGTGAGAATCGAACTTAGACAAGTTGGAACTCGTGATGGCGCAAAAGTTCTAGGTGGAATTGGCCCTTGTGGTAGACAAACTTGTTGTACAACATTCTTAAATGAATTTCAACCAGTATCTATTAAAATGGCAAAAAATCAAAATTTGTCTTTGAATCCAAATAATATATCAGGTATTTGTGGTAAATTACTTTGCTGCATCAATTACGAAGATAAACAATATAAAGAATTGCGTAAAATAATGCCTAAGATGGATTCTTCTGTAAAAACACCAGAAGGCAGAGGGCAAGTTAAAAATATCAATTATATTTTGCAACAAGTAATAGTTGATGTAAAAGGAACGATGTATACATATCATATTTCCGATATCAAATTCAGAGAAGACGCATCCAAAGAAGATCTGAATGTAAGCGATAAAGAACTATTGAATCTAGAGGAATAAAATGGTGAAAGAAGAGATCCATGATTTGTTAGCTTATAATGGTTTAAAGATAATTCAAAGGAAAGATTTGTTTCGCTTTTCTTTGGATTCTTTATTATTAGCCGATTTTGTGAATATTAATTTAAGAACAAAAAAAATCATTGATTTTGGAACTGGATTAGCTCCGATACCACTATATCTATCACTAAAAACGGATTTACCAATTATTGGGATAGATATTCAAGATGATGTGGTGGAATTGGCAAAAAGAAGTATTATACTTAATAAACTAGAACATCAAATAACAATTTATAAACGAGATATATTGGATGCATATCAAGATTTCGAAACCAATAGTTTTGATATCATTACGATTAATCCTCCATTTTTTAAATATCATAACAAAGAATTTCTAAATGATTTAGATGCGTTATCTATTGCTAGACATGAAGTGTTTATCGATTTAGAAGGGATTATAACTTCTGCCAAGAAAATGATTACTAACGGAGGATCGTTGAATTTTATTCATCGTGCAGCCAGATTAGAAGAAATCATTATTCTATTGAACAAACATGGATTTATTATGAAAAGAATCAAATTCGTTTATACAACGACATTGAAGGACGCTATGATGGTGTTGATTGATGCAAGAGCGAACGGGAATACAGGAGATTTAAAAGTAGAAAAGCCATTGATTATTTATGGAGAAGACAATAAATATACCGATGAAGTTTTAAAGATTTTTCATATAGGGGATGATGGATTTGATACGAAATCTTAATTATCAATCAAATAGAAGTACATTATATTTAATAGCTACTCCAATAGGGAATCTAGAAGATATCACTTTGAGAGCATTAAATATATTAAAACAAGTAGATAAAATTTATGCAGAAGACACAAGGGTTACCGTAAAATTGTTGAATCATTATGAAATCAAGAAACCTTTAATTAGTTTTCATGATCACAATTCTAGCATTAAGATGGAAGCTGTACTGAATGATTTAGCGAATGGATTAACCATCGGGTTGGTTTCGGATGCCGGAATGCCTTTGGTCAGTGATCCTGGATATGATTTGGTAAAGAAAACATTGGAATCCAATTTTAATGTTGTCGCTTTACCAGGCGCGAATGCATTATTACCCGCTTTAATAATGTCTGGAATTAAAACCCATCCATTTCTGTTTTATGGGTTCTTAGATGCAAAGATTTCAAAACGACAAGAGGAAATAAAGGAATTGCAATATCGCAAAGAAACCTTAATTTTCTATGAAGCAATTCATAGAATTAAGCAGACACTAAGGGATATGTATGATATATTAGGAGATAGAGAGTTTGTTATAGCGAGAGAAATAACAAAAGCCTATGAAGAGATTATAAAGGGGAATCTAAGTGAATACGAAGATTTGCCAGATTTAAAAGGAGAATTAGTTTTAATTGTTGAAGGCTACTTGAATATACAACAGGAATCCAATTTAAGTATTATTGATCAGATTGATTTCTTTATCGAATCCGGATTGAAAAAAACTGAAGCAATGAAGAAAGTTTCTGAGTTAACCGGATTACCAAAAAATCAAATCTACCAACGATACCTAAATGAAAAAATAAATAAGGAGTGATAGTATGAAATTCGTAAGTTTAATAGCTGACGGTTTCGAAGATATGGAAGCTTTAGCCACTATTGCACTACTTAGAAGAGCTGGGATTGAAGTGGATATTGTTTCAGTTTTTAATAAAAAGACTGTTACAGGATCACATGGTGTTAAAGTTGTTGTAGATATGCCTATGAAGAAAATCGATGAAGAACAGTACGATGGATTATTTATACCTGGTGGTAGTCATGCTTTTGTTCTTAAAGATACAAAATCTGTAAAAAAACTCGTGACAAAATTTTATGAACAAGAAAAATGGTTAATGGCAATTTGTGCTGCACCGATTGTTTTTGGAGCGTTGGGAATCATGGATGGCAAACAATACATATCGTATCCAGGAACTGAAAATCACATGGGCGAAGCAATCCGAATGGAAAAACTGAAAGCAGTAAGTGATGGAAAATTTATTACTGCTAGATCCGTAGGGGTAATCTATGACTTTGTCTTTGAAATATTGAGAACAGTTTTTAACGAAAAAGAAGTTGAACGATTGCAAAAGAAAATAGTATTTTAACATTTATTGAGGTGATGAGATGAAAAGAACATTTTATATAACAACTCCAATCTATTACCCAAGCGGTAAATTTCATATTGGTTCGGCTTATACTACTTGTTTATGTGATAGTATAATCAGATATAAAAAATTACAAGGTTATGATACCCGTTTTTTGACAGGGACAGATGAACATGGTCAAAAAATAGAAGAGGCAGCTAAAGAAAATAACAAATCTCCACAAGACCACGTGGATTATTTTTCTGGTTTAGCTGAGAAACTATGGAAAGAGCTAGAAATATCGAACGATGATTTTATTCGCACAACAGAAAAAAGACATGAAGTAATTGTAGAAGCTATTTTTGAAAAATTATTGGCAAATGATGATATATATTTGGGTGAATACACTGGAAATTATTGTGTAAGTTGTGAATCCTATTTCACACCGACGCAATTAGTGGATGTAGATAAATGCCCTGATTGTGGAAGCACTACGAAAGTGCTTAAGGAAGAAACTTATTTCTTAAGATTAACAAAATATGCTGATAGACTATTAAAATTTATTGATGACAACCCTGACTTCATTGTTCCTGAATCCAGAAAAAATGAAGTAGTTTCATTTATCAATTCAGGGTTACAAGATTTGTCTGTTTCTAGAACTGCATTTTCTTGGGGTGTTCAGGTCAAATCTAATCCCAAACATGTCGTTTATGTTTGGATTGATGCTTTAAGTAATTATATTACCGCTTTAGGATATGGATCTAAAAATGATGATTTATACCAAAAATATTGGATAAATGGAGATGAAGTAATTCACGTTGTCGGTAAAGATATCTTGCGTTTTCACGCAATTTATTGGCCAATTATGTTATTTGCTTTAGACATTCCTGTACAATTTCGATTATTTGCTCATGGCTGGTATTTGATGAAAGATGGAAAAATGTCAAAGTCAAAAGGGAATGTGATTTATCCAGAACAATTGGTAGAGAAATATGGTTTAGATGCTTTTCGATATTATATAGTAAGAGAAATTCCATATGGAAATGATGGGGTCTTTACTCCTGAAGATTATATAAAAAGAATCAATAATGATTTAGTAAATGATTATGGTAATTTGGTGTCTCGTAGCATCTCTATGGTAAACAAATATTTTGATGGGCATGTAGGCAATAAGTCTCATGATCACGAATATAATGTGTTTGAACAAGAATTAAGAGACGTTGCTAAGGAAACATTTGAGCAGTATGAAAATAATATGGATGAATTTAGACTTGGTAATGCGTTGCAAGACTTAAGCGCTCTAGTAAAACGGACGAATAAGTTAATTGACGATACATTCCCTTGGGACCTTGCTAAACAAGAAGAATTAAAAGATGTTTTAGAATCTGTGATGTATCATTTGTTAGAAAGCATTCGAATCATCAGTATTTTATATCTTCCTTTCTTATTCAATGCTCCGAAAGAAGTATTTGAGTTTTTAAATGTAGAAGAATCATTTAGAGGATTTGAAAGCATTGCGTTCGGATCTAAAAAACATTATGATGTTGTTAAGAAACCGACGCATCTATTCCCGAGGTTGGACGCAGAGAAAGAAGCCAAAGTAATAAAAGCACTAATGCATGAAGGGAAACCTGTTGAGGCGAAGCGAGAAGTGAAACAAATACTTTCAGAAATTGAATTTGATGATTTTACTAAAATAGATATTCGGGTAGGTCTTATTGTGGAAGCCAAAAAACATGATGATGCAACGAAACTATTGGTTTTTAAAATTGATACTGGAGATCGAATTCGAAATATTGTTTCTGGTATAGCAGAGTTTTATAAACCAGAAGAATTATTGAATAAAAAAGTACAAGTAATAACCAATTTGAAAGCAGTAAAATTAAGAGGAGAATTATCCGAAGGTATGATTCTTTGTGGTGAAACTGAAGAAAAAAAATTGTGCGTAATTGAAGCTCCGAACGAATTGAATCCTGGAGATAAAATCAGTTAAATAAAATATTGCGGTGTCAATCGAAATTTGTTGACATATAATATCTAAAATGATATGATAATTAAGGTACATTTTTATTTTATAGCCCACAGGCCTTTTTAAACTATAAGGAGGTATAAAATGAAAACATTTATGGCAAATGAAAACACAATCAAACGCGAAT
>CAZUQS010000116.1:0-4961 GCA_964622615.1 uncultured Candidatus Izemoplasmatales bacterium
TATTATTTGCATGGTCAATCCTTATTTTTATAGAAACAAAGTTGAAATCAAGTTTTCTCAAGGAGAAAAAGGAATTAAAGCTGGTTTTTTTAAGGCGAAATCTCATCATGTTGTAGATTTAGATGAATGTTACACAATGTCTAAAAAGTCATTTGAATTATTGACATTGATTAAGAATGTTTGTAATGAGCTAGAAATTGTGGCGTATGATCCGGTTACAGATTCTGGTATGTTAAAATCATGTATTATAAGAGAATCTACTAGAAATAAAGAAATTGTATTCTTATTGAATATAGCGAAAGATTCATTTGAGCAAGAAAATGAATTTGCGAGTAGAATATCAACAAAATATCCATTAGTTAAAGGCATAGGAGTTACCAAAGCAGATGATGAATCTTCATATTCTAATGATTCAATTCGTATGTTGTTTGGGAAAGATTATTTAACGGAAGACTTACTTGGAATTAAATTCGAAATTGGATTCAGATCATTCTTTCAAGTAAATACTATACAAACAGAAAGATTATATAAAAAAGCAATTGAAATGGCTAATCTATCCACAAAAGATAAAGTAATAGATGCTTATTGTGGTATAGGATCAATAGCATTATCACTTGCAAAAAAAGTAAACAAAGTTTTTGGTATTGAAGTGATTGAAACTGCGATTAACGATGCTAAGAAAAATGCTGAGTTAAATGGTATAAAGAATGCGTTTTTTGAAGTTGGTAATGCAGAGCTTGTAATTCAAAAATGGAAAAGATATAAATTTGAGTGTATTTTCATAGATCCGCCTAGAAAAGGTTGTAGTAATTTATTTGTAAAAACGATTACCAATATGAAGATTCCGAAGATTGTATATATTTCGTGTAATCCAGCTACGTTGACAAGGGATTTACAGCACTTTATTTCGAATGGTTATAAGATAAGAGAAATAGCTCCAGTTGATATGTTTCCACAGACTTCTCATGTAGAATCTGTGACTCTATTAACTCTAGAATAAAAAAAACAACCATTTGTTAATCAAATGGTTTTTTTATATTAAATTATTAGCTTTTCTATAAGTGAAAGAAGGGAATATGAGAAAATG
Organism: uncultured Candidatus Izemoplasmatales bacterium; assembly: GCA_964622615.1. Lineage (GTDB taxonomy): Bacteria > Bacillota_I > Bacilli_A > Izemoplasmatales > Hujiaoplasmataceae > 4572-104. The sequence goes on from CAZUQS010000116.1 coordinate 1,088, forward strand.
AAAATATTTATGATTGGTGGGACTGGGTTGCTCGGTTCTGTATCGGCTTCTAAATTAATTGCCCAAGGACACGAAGTAACTTCCTTAGCGTTGCCAAATATACCCAAGGATGCTCAACTGCCAAAGGAAATGACATTAATTTTAAAGAATTTCATGACAATCTCTGATTTTGAATTAGAAAGTCTTTTTGTAGGTAGTGATGTATTTATTTTCGCAGCTGGTATAGATGAAAGAGTGGAGGGGGCACCACCAATTTATGATATGTTTTATAAATATAATATTGCACCGTTAGAGCGTCTATTAAAGATTGTGAAAACAGCAAATGTAAAGCACGCAATCATTTTTGGATCCTATTTTTCATACTTTAATAGAGAATGGAAAGACTTGGATTTATATAAGAAACATCCATATATTAGGAGTAGAGTAGATCAGGCAAACATGGCATTATCCTTTGCAGATAAAAACTTTGATGTTAGTGTCTTAGAGCTGCCATATATATTTGGTGCACAAGAAGGACGAAAACCAGTCTGGGTTTTTCTAGTAGAACAAATTCAAAAGATGAAACTATTCACATTTTATCCGAATGGTGGAACAACTATGGTTACAGTTAATCAAGTTGGTGATTTAATTACGAATTTGGTTCACAAAGGTAATGGAGGAAGAAATATCCCTGTTGGATTCTATAATCTTAGTTGGAAAGACATGTTAATGATATTTCATAAATATATGAGCCTCCGTAGAAGTATTATCACCATTCCGCGATGGCTATATAGACTTGGTATGAAAAAGTATAGCAAGGATTACAAGAAACGCGGATTAGAATCAGGGTTAGATTTTGATGGGTTAGTTGATATTATGACAAGAAATGCTTTTATTGACAATAAGAACTTGATTCGTGAATTTGGTTTGAAAGATGATGATATAGAAACTGCGATTGCTGAGTCAATTAGAGTTTCATTAGAATACATAAAAGGTAAAAAAGATATGGTAAGTATGACCGTAAAATAATAGATTTACTGCATATTATGTATAATCTGTAAGCAACTCGAGAAGAGAAAATGATATTTTCTCTTTTTTTAATATTTTAGAAATATATTCTCAAGAAAAGTTGACATTATACAATGCAATTTGTTATAATTATAACAATTGTATATATTAAGAGGCCAAGGGTTTTTTGTTTCACATTTATTTAGAATATAAATGATTAGTGTTGATGTAGGAATTAAAATCTATAATGTAATTAAATATTATTCGGTATATGTTATAGAAGCTGAAAAAATTGTCAAATAAATACAAAATACACAAGGAGGAACAATGATATTATTAAGAGAGATACTTGCGAAGTATCCAAAAGAAGAAGAATATCTTATTGAGATTTTGCTTGAATATCAAACATCTAAAAAGAACCATTATATATCGGAGAAAGATGTTAATGAAATTTCAAAGCATTTAGATATTCCTGAAAGTCAGATATGTTCAGTCATATCTTTTTATTCTTTATTATCAATGGTACCAAAAGGTAGATATGTGGTACAAGTATGCCACGACGTACCTTGTTTTGTTAATGAAGCACAAAGCATTTATGATAAACTAGTTGAAATTCTAGGTATCGAAGATGGGGAAACTACTGAAGATAACTTATTCACATTAGAAATAACGGAGTGTTTGGGCTGTTGTAACGAAGCTCCGGCTATGAGAATAAACGAAAAAGTTTATACTGGATTAACACCAACAAAAGTAGAAAAACTTATTCTAGATTTGCGAGGTGAAATCAAATGATTGAAATGAAAGTGGTTTCGAAGAGATTTGGTAAAATCAATCCATTATCAATTGATAGTTATATTAAAAGTGAAGGATATCAAGCATTGGAAAAAGCTGTTTCTTTACACCCAACTAAGATTATTGAAGAGATTGAAAAATCAAAAATCAGAGGTCGTGGTGGTGCTGGATTCCCTGCACATATTAAAGTAAGAGCTTTATCACAGGAGTCTGGACAAAAATTCATCGTGTGTAACGCAGATGAAGGAGAACCAGGAAATTTCAAAGATAGAATGTTAATGGAAAATGATCCGCATGCTATTCTTGAAGGGATGATTATTATAGCCTATGCTACCGGAGCAGACAGAGGCTATATATATATCAGAGGAGAGTATCAAAACGCAATCAAGATTATGAGAGCGACAATTAAATCAGCTGAAGAAAATAGATTTTTGGGCAATAATATACTTGATAGAGGTTTTAATTTTAATATAGAAATTAGATCTGGAGCAGGTTCATATGTATGTGGTGAGGAGTTTTCGATGATTGAGTCCATTGAAGGTAAACCAGGACGTTCAAGAACGAAACCACCATTCCCAACAGAAAAAGGAATTCATAACAAACCAACACTAATAAATAATGTTGAAACATTTGCTAATTTTCCTCATATTATTCTAAACGGAGGAGCAAAATTCGCGAAAATAGGAACACCTTCTTCAACTGGAACAAAGTTGATAAGTTTATCAGGTAATGTTAAAAATAAAGGGTTATATGAAGTTCCATTTGGAACATCAATTAGAGATGTGATTTTTACTCTTGGAAAAGGTGTTAAGAATAACAGAGCTATAAAGATGGTTCAATTAGGCGGAGCGTCTGGACCAATTATTCCTGAATATATGCTAGATATGTCTATTGATTTTGATAGATTTGAGACTTTTGATTCAAAAACAGGAACAGGAGCTATCATTGTTATTGATGATAGATTTGATATTTTTGACATCTTGTTGATAAATATGAAATTCTTTGTTTATCAATCATGTGGTAAATGTACACCTTGTAGAGAAGGTCATACTCAAATTGTTAATTTAATTAATAAGTTTATTAATCATCGTGCTTCGGAAAAAGATTTAATGTCTTTAGAAAATTTGGCTAACGTTATTCAACAAACCTCATTATGTGGATTGGGTCAAACATCTATGACATCTATAATTTCATCTCTTAGATATTTCCGCGATGACTTTTTTGCGAAAGTGAGGTATTAAGTATGGTAAATTTTAAAATCAATAATGTAGAAATTACTGCTGAAGATAATACTACAATACTTCAAGCGGCTAGAAAATATCATATTGACATTCCTACTTTATGTAATTATCCTGATTTGAGTATTAAATCAGAATGTCGTGTTTGTGTTGTTGAGCTTCAAGGGCAAAAAAAATTATTTACTTCTTGTTCAACAATTGCTAGAGAAGGAATGGTTGTAAATACCAATTCTCCAAAAGTTTTAAATGCAAGAAAAACAATTCTTGAGTTGATTTTAGCGAATCACGATGCGAATTGTACTGCTTGTCCAAAGAATTTAAATTGTGAATTGCAAACATTAGCTAATAAATTAGGTATCGATAAAAACAGATTTCCAACAGTGTTGGAAGTGAAACCTATTGATAATTCAAACCCAGTTTTGGTTAGAAACATTAATCGTTGTATCAAATGTGGTAGATGTATTGATGTTTGTAAAAATGTTCAATCAATGAGCGTTTTAGATATTATGGGACGTAGTAAAGATGCTGAAATTACTCCTGCGTTTGGGAAGTATTTATCTGATGAGTCTTGTACTTATTGTGGTCAATGCTCAAGTGTATGCCCAGTTGGAGCTATTATAGAAAAAGATGACACTGATCAAGTTTGGGAAGCATTGAATAACCCGAATCTTCATGTTATTGTTCAAGTTGCACCTGCAGTTAGAGTTTCTTTAGGTGAAGAATTAGGCATGGGGCCAGGATCAATCGTAACGGAAAAAATAGTATCTGCTTTAAAGTATTTAGGGTTTGATGCTGTTTACGATACAGACTTTACAGCTGACTTAACAATTATTGAAGAAGGTAATGAACTGATTGAC
>CAZUQS010000117.1:0-4914 GCA_964622615.1 uncultured Candidatus Izemoplasmatales bacterium
ATCAGATAAATCATTAACATTTATTTCAGCAATGTTTGCTATTTTAGCTGGGCTGTTAATGAGTTTTATATTGCTATTTATTTTGGAGGCAACCAAAACAGAATCAAATTTTGCTTTGCCATCACAAGTATTTAATAATTTTATAACTTATGCATTTAAAGATACACCATCTATTATTAAAGTTTTATATAATGCAGCCCCTCTTATCCTTTGTGGATTATCTGTAGGTTTTGCATTTAAGGCAGGATTATTTAATATTGGTGCTACAGGGCAATATACTGTAGGTGCATTTTTCTCATTAATCGCAGTAATTTTATGGGGCTTCCCTTGGTGGGCAGCTGTATTGGTGGCTATGATTACTGGTGGACTTTGGGGATTTGTCCCGGGATATTTTAAAGCTAAGTTCAATATTAATGAAGTTATCACAACAATTATGTTGAACTGGGTGGCTTTGTATTTTACAAAATTACTTCTTTATAATTTGCCAGCAATGAGAACATTACCACCTGGAAATAGAACTGATCCTATTGGATATCATAACGCGTCAGGATTACTTCCAGACCTAGGATTAAAAGAATTAACTGGTAGTTCATTCATGAATATTGGAATTATTATAGCTATTGTTGTAGCTATAATTATTTATATAATTATGAATAAAACTACATTTGGATATGAAATAAAAGCTTGTGGTCATAATAAAGATGCAAGTATATATGCTGGCATCAAGGCAAAAAGAACTATTATCTCAACGATGATTATAAGTGGAGCTTTAGCCGGTATCGCTGGAGCTGTCAGTTTCTTAGCAGGAACAATTCAATTTACTACAGATACTGTCTTATTAACTATGGGATTCAATGGGATACCAGTAGCATTACTGGCATTTTCTAATCCTTTAGGTATTATAGCTTCAGGTTTGTTCATCGGATATTTATATGTTGGTGGACAAGCATTTGAAGGTGTTTATAGTAGTGAAGTTACAAATGTCATTTTATCTGTAATTATATATTTTAGTGCATTTGCATTAATTGTTAGTCAATTAATAAGAAAAAAAATCACTAGCAGAAATAATGACAGTGATGGAAAAGGAAATATATTTAAGCGAATTAAAGAAAAAATAGCCTCCTTATTTAAGAAAAAAGAAGATGTCGTCGAGAATGATGAAGAGGAGGTGACTAACTAATGGATGTTATAGCTATTCTTTTATCTAAAACTATATTATATGCTGTTCCTCTATTGTTAGGGGCTTTGGCAGGAATGTTTTCTGAGCGAAGTGGTATTATCAATATCGCTTTGGAAGGTATTATGATTATTGGATCATTATTTGCAGGTATATTCTTGTCTAGTGCTATAATTGACTCCGGATTTGCTGAAAGTGCTCCTCAATTAGTAGTATTACTTACAATGGTTGTCTCAGGATTAGCTGGACTCTTATTCTCATTACTATTAGCTTTTGCAGCAATTAAATTGAAGGCTAATCAAGTTATTAGTGGTACAGCCTTGAATATTTTTGCACCCGCTTTTTCTGTATTACTGATTTATGCATTGACTTATACTGGAAATTCTAAAATTGCATTTCCGGATCTAGTGAACTTAAATGCTGCTTCATTTGGACTTGATTCAACAAATATGGCTAATTGGGTAAATACATTACTATTCAAAAACTTATATTTAACAACAATCATTTCTGTACTAATCTTGTTTGCTTCATTTGTAGTTTTATACAAAACAAAATTCGGGTTACGATTAAGAGCTTGTGGTGAACATCCGCAAGCTGCTGATTCAGTTGGTATTAGTGTAACAAAAATGAGATATATTGGTGTAGCAATCTCTGGATTCTTAGCTGGTATTGGCGGGTTTGCATTCGCAATGGCTAATGGTTCGGTCCATCAATCAGATGTTTTAGGTTATGGATTCTTAGCGTTAGCTGTTATGATTTTTGGTAACTGGAAACCTTTTAGAATATTATTTGCAGCGTTGTTCTTCTCATTCTTTAAAACGATTGCTGTACTTGCGAGTACGATTTCATTCTTACCATCATTTGGTTTAGATAAAGTTGAAAACCTATATAAGATGTTACCATATATTTTGACATTGATTGTTCTTGCATTTACTTCGAAAAAGTCACGAGCACCAAAAGCAGAAGGGATACCATACGATCCTGGTAAACGATAAGATTAAATTGTTGAAAACTCCACCAAATTTGGTGGAGTTTTTTTTCTCGCTATATAGCAATCCACACAAATATGAATAAAAATTCATATTTGGTATTGTTTTTTTGCTTTTTTATTGTTAAAGTTAGATTGTTATGTTAAAATATTGACGGTGATTGAATGATAAATCAAGAAAATATTGAAAGAATGTTTGACGTATTCGATGAATCGGCTTCGATACTTTATGAAAAATACAAAACTCCATATCTAGAAGGATTAGTAAAAACTTGTGAAAATATCAAATCTAATTCTGTGGACGAGCATGATGAGGATATTAAATCCGAGCTTTTAAGTAAGATTAAAGGAATTTCTGATATTGATTTTACAAAGGAAGAAATTAGAAAATCATTTCAATACGCTTGTTTGAGGGGGCTGAAGCATGGTGGGTTATCAAACCAAATGATCACCCCTGAAACTATAGGAATATTTTTAAATTATCTGATTAGCAAACTTTATAATCAAAAACATTTAAATGTTCTTGATCCTGTTGTGGGTACTGGAAATCTCATTGTTACAATTGCAAATCATTCAAATATAGAGATGGATTTAATTGGAGTGGATTTTGATAATATATCTTACCAACTCAGTTCTGCGTTATTTGATATGTTAGATTATGGTGATAAAATTTATTTCCAAGACATTTTAACATTCCAATCTCCATTGGTAGATTTAATTGTCGGGGATTACTCTTCGAGTAATCACAAAAAGTACTATGAAATATTAAATCATATTTCTAATTATGCTGTCAGTGGTGGTTTTATAGTATCTATTGTTGACGAAGAAGTAGCAAATGACAAACATCTTATAGCTAACTCAAAAGATTTGAGTAGTGATCTAATACTATTTGGTTTATTACATTTGCCTAAGGGTATATTAAAAAATCAAAGCAAATCGATACTGATTTTTCAAAAAAAAGGTGTAGAAGTCATTCTGCCTAAGAAATTTTTACTTGTTGAATTACCAGAGTTTTCAAATAAAGATGAAATGACATTAGTTATCAATCAAATTAATGATTGGTTTAAAAATACAGTATTTTACAAATTAGGGGAGAATAAATAATGATAAAAATAATGGCAGTAAATGCAGGTAGTTCATCGTTAAAATTTCAATTGTTAGAGATGCCTGAAGAAAAACTCATTTCCAGTGGGATAGTTGAAAGAATTGGAATGAAGCATTCCGTTTTTTCAATTAAATTTAATGGAAAAAAAATTGAGGAAACTCAAGATATAAAAAATCACGGAGTAGCCGTTAAAATCTTATTGAATAAACTTCTAGACCTTAAAATTATAGCTTCATTTGACGAAATATCTGGAGTTGGACATAGAGTTGTTCACGGTGGAAATGAAATTTCTGAATCGGTTGTTTTAGAACAGAATGAAATTTCATATTTAGAAAACATAGTGGAACTTGCTCCGTTACATTTGGGCCCGAATTTAATTGGAATAAAGGCTTTTAAAGAAGTGCTTCCAAATGTTAAACATGTAGGAGTATTTGATACAGCATTTCATCATACAATGCCAGAAGAATCATTCTTGTATGCTGTTCCTTATGATTGGTATGAAAAATTTAAAGTTAGAAAATATGGTTTTCATGGGACAAGTCATAAATATGTATCTGCAAGATGTGCAGAAATTTTAGATAAGAAACTCGAAGATTGTAATGTAATTATTGCTCATATTGGTAATGGAGCATCGATTTGCGCGGTAAAAGGCGGAAAATCTGTTGATACATCAATGGGATTCACACCTTTAGAAGGTATTCCAATGGGAACTCGTTCAGGAAATATTGACCCCGCAATCATTGACTATATGATGAATAAAAAAGGCAAGTCAGCGAAAGAAATTACGAATTATTTAAATAAACAATCAGGTTATATTGGGCTATCAGGTCTTTCATCAGATTCAAGAGATTTGGTTACAGCTGCACAAGGAGGAAACCATCGCGCACAATTAGCAATTGATGTTCAAGCAAAAAGAATAGCAGATTACATTGCAAGCTATTATGTCTATATGGGTGGTGCTGATGCAATTATATTTACTGCAGGTATTGGCGAAAACGCTAAAACTACTAGAGCAAATATTATTAAAAGAGTGCAAGTTCTTGGCGCGGAAATTGATGACGAGAGAAATGATTGTCGCGGTATTGAACGATTAATTTCTACAGATGCTTCAAAAATTAAAGTGTTTGTTATTCCAACGAATGAAGAAGTAATGATTGCAAGAGACACCCTTTCATTATTATAAATTATAAAGAATAGAAACCTCCTATTAGTATTATTTACTTATAGGAGGTTTTTTAAATGATTAAATTTTTTTCTGCTACCATAGTGTGTTTACTAATTTCGTTTAATAAAATACCACAAGTCCCAATCGACGAAACCACAGAAATTCTAGGAGAAGTAACATTCTCTGGATACTATTTTAAGTATGGGTTCTATGAATATAACGACATTGCAAATGGAGTTATATATATATATAATGAAACAAACAATAAAATAATAGATGTTATTATAAATGATGGAATAAACAGCGATATTTTTAAATACATTGCATATATTGATGATTCTTGTTTTATAGCAGTAAGTGAAACCACAATTGAAGATGACTATTCTGTTCGACATTTCGAAAAAACGGAAGTCATTAAATACAGTTTTTCAGGAGAAGAGATTGATAGAATTGTTTTCGAAGAAAAAGCCTTAGATTTT
>CAZUQS010000118.1:0-4904 GCA_964622615.1 uncultured Candidatus Izemoplasmatales bacterium
TGTTTCTATCTTTTGGTGCTACATCGTTTACCAATGTATCATCAATATATAAATCTCCTGCTGTAATTTCTTCTAGTCCAGCAACCATTCTAAGTGTAGTAGTTTTACCACAACCAGAAGGTCCAACGAAAACGATAAATTCTTTGTCTTTTACTTCTAAAGTGAAGTCAAAAACTGCTTGAACACTGTTATCATATACTTTGTCTAATCCTTTAAAACTTAAAGTAGCCATATAATTCCTCCTATTTAATTGAATTCTCTAATATTATACAAAAAAAAAGAGGTTTTTTCTATATGCAAAGTGCACAAAACCTCTCTATTTATATACAATTTGCACAAATTACCTTCTAAATAAAAGGTGAATCGCTAATGCTCCTTTAAATCTTCTAACATCAATTTCCGTCTTGCTAATAAAATTATCCAAACGATAATTCAACGTGTTTCGATGCATGTATAATGCTTTAGCAGTTTGACTTGCATTTAAATCCTGTTCAATGAACCCAAGTATAGTATCAATGGTTTCAGGGCTAAATTTATTGTAATAGTAATTTTTAAGTTTTTTTACTAGTTCTACTTTATTCCTAAGAACTATTTCTGGGATCAAACTGTCAATTGTATAGATACCTGGATTTAAATCTGGCATAATATCCAGAATATCTTGAATAATATGATCAAAACTCAACGGCATTACAAACGCGATGAAATCATGAAATAATTCTCCAACTAAAAATTCTCTAGCATTCATTAATGTTTCAATATTTATGATTGCATCGGCAGATAATTCGATGTAGTGTCCAAATGTTTTTTCAATCGAAAACTCTTCGTAAATCTCTAAAAACGAAATAACGTCATGCAAGTTATTTCCTTTTACATATAAATATATTTTCCTTGAATTTATCAAATGACATAGTCTCCTTAATAACTCAATAACACAATTGACTTCACATCATAAAATTGTTTTTGAATCTTATATAATATATTTAATAATTATATTATAACAATTATATGTCGATATGTCTTTATCAAATGTGATTCTGACATGATACTTATTATTATATGTATCTCTAAAAAAAAGAACTGTAGGCTTCTACAGTTCTTATCTGTAACATTATTTAAGATTTAATAAATTGTTCCACATCTAAAACAAAGATAGTAGCTCCTCCAACTTGGACTTCAACAGGCGTTGATGAAAAAATACCAAATTCACTTGAAATCGCATTTGGAACAAGTTTCGTTCTTCTTCTTGATGTTTCTGAAATCACTTTAATACACTTGTCGAGCATTTCATCTTGAACACCAACTATCATAGTTGTATTACCACTCATCAAAAATCCACCGGTAGTTGCAAGCTTTGTTACAAAGAAATTTTCTTTTATTAAGCTTTTAATTACTTTGCTAGCATCTTCATTAGACACTATTGCCATAACTAGCTTCATACACAGCACCACCTTTGATATTATTTTATCATAGAACTTTAATTTTTGCAAAATGAGCATAACAAGAAAGTGCTAAATTCGTAGATATTCATGCAGAAATTAAAAAACCTACCAAGAACCATAATGGTTTATTGATAGGTTTATATATTACCCGATTGATCCGGTCATTTCTAATTTGATAAGCTGATTTAATTCTACAGCATATTCCATAGGTAATTCTCTAGCGAACGGCTCGATGAATCCCATGATAATCATTTCTTTAGATTCGTCTTCTGTTAAACCTCTACTCATTAGATAGAATAGTTGTTCTTCACTCACTTTTGATACGGTTGCTTCATGCTCAATTTGACCTCTAAAGTTTTTTACAATATTGGTTGGAATGGTATCAGAACTTGATTCACGGTCCACCAAAATCGTATCACATTCTATTTTAGCTCTTGCACCTTTGGCATGTTTCCCTTGAGATACAATACCTCTGTAGTTTACCTTGCCACCTTTGGTTGCAATCGATTTAGAAACAATTTTACTAGTTGTGTAATCTCCTATGTGAATCATCTTTGAACCAGTATCTTGATATTGCCCTTTACCTGCAAAGGCAATCGTGATTGTCGTTCCTTTGGCATGCTCACCTTTTAGTATGCAAGCAGGATATTTCATATTAAGACCAGACCCAATGTTTCCATCAATCCATTCCATATGTCCGTAGCGTTCCACTAATGACCGCTTGGTTACTAGGTTAATAATATTCGTTGACCAATTTTGGACAGTGGAGTATCTACAATTCGCATGATCATTTACATAGATTTCTACCACAGCTGCGTGTAAAGAGTTACTGGAGTATATTGGAGCAGTACATCCTTCAACATAGTTTAATGATGCATAGTCATCCACAATAATCATTGTACGTTCAAATTGCCCCATTTTTTCAGAATTAATTCTGAAGTATGATTGCAATGGTTTATCAATTTTAACATTCTTTGGAACATAAATAAATGATCCACCAGACCACACCGCCGTATTTAACGCTGCGTATTTGTTATCTGTATAACTAACTAATTTAGTGAAATACTTTTTAAATAGCTCCGGATATTCTTTTAAAGCGGTATCCGTATCTAAAAAGATTACTCCCAAATCTGTTAGTTCTTGGATGGTACTATGATAAACAGCTTCTGAATCAAATTGAGTGGTAACACCAGACAGATACTTTTGTTCTGCTTCTGGTATGCCTAGTTTTTCAAACGTGTCTTTAATTTCCGCAGGAACATCGTTCCAATCTTTCTCAACATTTTCAGATGGTTTAATATAATATATAATGTCATTAAAATCTATTTGTGATAAATCCGGACCCCATGTAGGATTGGGTAAGGCATAAAATGATTTCAATGCTTCCAGCCTGATATTCAACATCCATTCTGGTTCTTTTTTTATGCCAGAGATTTCTCTAACAACGGCTTCGCTTAAGCCTCTTTTCGTTTCAATAATCGATTTGGATTCCGTATGGAACCCATATTTATAATCAGAAACGATATTTAATTCGTCTTTTTTCTTAGTCATATTACCACCTATTTCAGGGTATCTTTAAACGCTACCCATGCAATTGAAGCACATTTTATTCTCGCTGGAAATTGTTTCACACCACTAAACACAGTAGCTTCTTCTAAATCCAGTGTTTCATCGTATTCTTTGTTTGCGACCATATTCAAATAGTTGTTTGCTATATTCAACGCTTCTTCCACTGTTTTATCAACCATAATTTCAGTTAATACTGAAGCTGATGCCATTGATATAGAACACCCGTGTCCAATGTGTCTGCAATCCTTTATAATTCCATCTTTAACAAGGGTTTGAATCGTAATATCATCTCCACAAGACGGATTTTTTATATGAAATAATTTATATTCTTCATCATCTTTTAAGCCCTTATTACGAGGGTTTTTATAATGTTCCATAATCACTTCGCGATATAGATTATCTAATCCTGCCATGTTCTATTCCCCCTAAAAACCTAACTTCTTAAAATATGCGATTGCTTCTTTTAACGTCTCAACAAATACATCGACTTCTTTGAATGTATTGTATATATATAAGGATGCTCTTAAGCAAGAATATATACCCAACCAATCGCAAATCAATTTGGCACAGTGTTGCCCAGCTCGAATTGCAATATTCTTTTCTGCAAAATATGAAATGGCATCATGACTTGGAACAGATTCCAAATTAAAACTAATGATTCCTGTTTCAGATGTTGGATTATATATTGTTAACCCTTCAATTTTATTTAATTGAGCTAATGCATAACGATGTAAGCTATCAATATATTTTGATATTTCTACGAGTCCTATATTTTGAATATACTCGATTGCATCCACCAAACCTAATACTGATGCAATTGGCATTGTTCCCGCTTCAAACTTTTGTGGTCCAGTTTTCCATTCGGATATATCCTTATTCACATCATCGTTCATGTCCCCGCCAAATTCAAATGGTTCCATATTTTGTAATAAGGCTTCTTTACCAAACAATATTCCAATCCCAGTTGGTCCTAGCATCTTATGCCCAGAGAACGCTAAGAAATCGCAGTCTAAGGCTTTTACGTCAATCGTTAGATGTTGCACCGCTTGAGCAGCATCAACAACCACAATCGCTGATTTTTGATGTGATAGCGCAATAATATCCTTCATAGGAGTGATATAACCCATAACATTCGATACATAGGTTAACGCCACTACTTTTGTTTTGTCACTTAATACGTCTTGAAATGCTTCAACCGTAATTCTTCCTTCTTCGTTTAACTCCACATATTTAAGAATCGCGCCCGTTTTTTCAGCAACATGTTGCCAAGGTAAAAAACTAGAATGATGTTCTAGTTCCGAAACAATAATTTCATCTCCTGCTTTTAGATTCTGCATTCCATAGGATGCAGCAACTAAATTGAGTGATGTTGTTGTTCCTCTAGTATAGATGATTTCTGATTCCTCAGCATTGAGGAACTTCGCAACAACTTCTCTTGCTTGTTCATATAACATTGTTGTTTCCACAGCAGTGTCATACATTCCTCTATGAATGTTCGAACTCAAATCTTGATAATAATAGTTTACTTTATCAATCACAGATTGTGGTTTCAAACTTGTAGCCGCCGTATCAAGATATATCATTTGATTCCGTAATTGCGGAAAATCTTTAATCCATTGATTCTTCATCATACGATATCTACCTCATTTATTTTTTTAAGGATTTGTCTTTCTATCATCAGTTTGATATCTTCGTCTTTGATACGATTTATGAATGGTTTGGTATATCCAGAAATAATCAAAGACCTTGCTTGCATCTCTGTTAACCCTCTACTTAGTAAATAGTATAGTTGCTCATCATCCATCTGCCCTATCGCTGCGCCGTGACTTGCTTCAACATTATATTCATCAATAAATAATTTTGGTACAACTTCAATTTCACCAAATTCATTTAATA
>CAZUQS010000119.1:0-4890 GCA_964622615.1 uncultured Candidatus Izemoplasmatales bacterium
CGTATTATCAAGATTATTTAAAAGGAGTAGGACCATTTAGAGATTATTTAGAAGGCGTAAAGAGACAAGAAGAAATTTATCCTGCAAATTATGTCAAAATGAAAAATTTAGAGAATCATGATTGTACTAGAATTGCAACATATGTAGATAATGATTTGGATAAAATAAAAAACTGGACAGCCTTGAATTATTTTCAAAAAGGTGCAGTAATGTTGTATGCTGGAGAAGAATATTGTTCAGATATATTACCAAGTTTGTTTGAAAGAGAATTATTTAATAAGAATTTTGATATATCAGACTTTATAAAACAACTAAGTAAAATGAAAAAGAATTCTATATTTTCCAAAGGCATATTTACCGTAAATATTCCTAGTGTTGATGGGTTGGCATATAATGTAGTAGAAAACAGTAAGTACAAATATGTAGGTATCTTCAATGTAGGCCAAGTGGAAGGCGAAATAGAAGTCGACATACCAAAGGGAAAATATCGTAATTGTTTATCAGGAAAATTAGTTTCTGTAAACGAAAACAAAATTAAACTAATGAAAGATCCTATTATCATTAAACTAAAAAAAGAATAAACGTTATTATTAGTAATACAACTAAATATAAGTTATAATAGAGTAAGTAATTAAGGAGGAACAATATGTTTTTATTAGCAATTATTGGAATCTTAGTGATCGCTTACTTTATTTTATATTTTGTGAAGTTAAGCGCGGAAGAGAGTCAAAAGAGAAGTCGTGATATCAGTGTTACATATTACAAAATTAATGAAGAGGCAAACTTAGAAGGTTTAACAGATAAGCAAGAGTTTGTTGTACAATATATTCAAAGTTTTGGACCATCAGAAGAAATAAACATTTTATATGGAACCAAAGTGAATAAAAGCGTACTTAGCGCGTTAATATCAAAAGGAATTTTAAAAATTGATAAAGAGATTGTTAAAAAGCCAACAAAAATAGTTTTTTATATTGGGAGCGTTGTGCTTTTAGCAGGATCAATGGTGTTAGCGAATTACTATCTATTAATCAAAATCAACTTAAGATATTTTGGAATATTTACATATTTAGCACTATTCGGTTTGTTAGTTTTTAACATTTATAGCAAATACAAAAACCAAAATCAAATGATGAAAATGAAGGTTAATTCTATAACATTAATTGGATTAGTATTGTTCTTTTTTGTCTTCATATTTTTGGGAGGAAGACCAATATTTTTTGCGGAAGAGTATTCAAATTTAATAGAAGTTAGTGAATCTGATTTTATTGATGATATCCAAACAGTAGATATCGAGAAACTACCATTAGTGGATAAGGCATATGGGTATAAGTTGGGCGCATTAAAATTAGGTGAGTATCCAGGAATTGGATCTGAATTTGAAGCGGGAGAATATTCGGATATTATTTATCAAGGGAAACAATATCTAGTAGCGCCTCTTGAATATCGCGGATTTTTTAAATGGTTGAGTAACCGCGAAGTTGGAACACCTGGTTATATATTAATTAACAAGGTGACAGCGGAGACGAAATTTATTAATCTTAGAGAAACTACTGGGAAAGGATTAATATATACACCATCTGCATATTTTAATCAAGATTTAGTAAGATATGCTTATTATAATGGATTAAATAGATATCAATTGGAAAATCAATTTTTTGAAATTGATGACGATGGAAATCCGTATTATGTACTTCAATATTCTTTGCCAACAATTTTTGTGAATGGCGGAGCCAAAATAAATCGAATTGCAGTTGTTAATGCATTAACAGGTGAAGTAAATATCTATTTACCTGGTGAAGAACCGGTATGGGTAGAATCCGTTTTTCCGAATTCTATTATTTTTGATCAATTAGATTATTGGGGATCACTACAAGATGGATGGATAAATTCTGTTTTTGCTCAAAAAGGAGTATTGCAGACTTCAAATGGGACTAGAGTTATTATGAACGAAGGAGAATTGTTTTATTTTACGGGATTAACAAGTGCGGGAAATGATGAATCTACTATTGGATTCGTTTACGCTGGTATGAAGACGAAGGAAACTAGATTGTTTAGATTTCCTGGAGCTACAGAAGAAGCGGCGATGAATAAAGTCTTAACATTGTTACCACAAAACAATATTTCTACATCGTTCCCTATTCCGATTAATGTAGACGGAGCACCTACCTACTTTATTCTTATAAAGGGAGAAGATGGTAGAATTTTAAGATACGTCTTTATATCTGTTCAGGATTTAGAATTATTAAGTATGGCAGAAGACCAAGATTTAGCTTACAGTAATTATTTAGAAAAGCTTGACGAAGACAGTGGGTATTCATCCGCAACAGAGGTGATTGGTATAATTACCGACATTACATCATATGTTAGCGGGGGAAATACAATCTATTGGATACAACTGGGCGGCGATGAACGATATAAGATTAATGTAAGTCAGTTTACAGATGAAGAATTGGGATACTTTATCGGTTTAGATATTGGAGATTCCATTACGATGAGTGTATTAAACTATACGATTATCAGCATTACCATAGAGTAAAAAAAAGGCAGAGAAATCTGCCTTTTGTTTGATAATTTTACAATATAAGTGTGATATAATATATGTCAAGGATGTGGATTAATTGGAAAAATTTGTAAATGTGATAGGCGCAGGGCTAGCGGGATCAGAAGCAGCTTATCAGTTAGCTAAACGCGGGATTAAAGTTCATTTATATGAAATGAAGAAAATAAAAAAAACACCAGCACAAATAAGCGATTTGTTTGCGGAACTGGTTTGTTCAAATTCGCTTAGATCGAATGATGTAATGAATGCAGCTGGGTTAATGAAAGCAGAACTACGTAAATTGGATTCTTTAGTCGTAAGAGCCGCAGACCAATTTCAAGTCCCTGCCGGGAGTGCTTTGGCTGTAGATAGAGATTCTTTTTCAAAATATATCACGGAAGAATTAGAACAAAATCCATTAATAGAAATTTTTAATGAGGAAGTTACAAACATAAATCCGGAAGAACATACGATCATCGCAACTGGTCCATTAACAAGTGAATCGTTGATGGAAGATATCAAACGTATGATTGGGGAAGACACGTTATACTTCTTTGATGCAATAGCTCCAATTGTGGAATTCGATTCTATAGACATGAATAAAGCTTATTTTAAAAGCAGATATGATAAAGGCTCCGCAGATTATATCAATTGTCCTATGACAAAAGAAGAATATGATCACTGGTATAATGAATTAGTCAACGCGAAAACGGTAGAATTGAAAGAATTTGAATTAAAAATATTTGAAGGGTGTATGCCATTTGAAGAAATAGCAAGAAGAGGATATCAAACACTGCTATTTGGACCTATGAAACCAGTAGGGTTGGGAAAACCAGATGAAAAAAGACCTTTTGCTGTTGTACAATTAAGACAGGATAATTTAAGAAAGAGTCTCTTTAATATTGTTGGGTTTCAAACCCATTTAACATTTCCGGAACAAAAACGAATTATTCGTTTGATTCCCGGATTAGAGCATGCGAACATTGTTCGTTATGGGGTTATGCATAGAAATTCCTTTATTAATTCTCCGAAAATTATAAATCAATACTATCAAATTAAGCAAAATCCTAAATTGTTTATTGCAGGACAATTTAGTGGAGTAGAAGGATATGTGGAATCCATCGGTTCTGGACTAATTGCGGGAATCAATATGTCGCGAATTATACGCGGGATGGATTTATTTGAATTTTCTAATTATACTGCACTTGGGTCACAGAGTTATTATCTGGCCTCTGCAGAAGATAAATATTTTCAACCAATGAATACAAATTTTGGTATTTTTCCTGATTTAGAAGCGAAGCATCACAAAAAAGAACGAAAAGCATTATATGCGAAAAGAAGTTTAGAAGCTATTGATGAAATGATTGGAAGTGGTGTACTTGACTGATATGGAAATCGTCTTTATGTATAAAGATTATTTAGAATACCAAAAGCAGTATTCTAAGAATACGATTGTTTCATATTCAAATGATATAGATAATCTGATGAATTTCCTGAAACAAGAGGATTTAGGAACGCTATCGAGCGTATCTAATCGAATTGCTAAATTTTATGTAACACATTTATACAATCACTATACTCCGAAATCTATTCTAAGAAAAATATCAGCGGTTAGAAGTTTGTATGATTTTCTGATGGAGGAAGAATTCTTAAATGAAAATCCATTTGAATTTGTGGTGTTACCGAAAATCAGTAGAAAATTACCAAAATTTATCTACCCAAAAGAAATGAGTGATTTCTTAGATCACATTGATATATCATCGCCTTTAGGAAAACGAAATAGAGCTATATTTGAATTGTTATACGGTTGTGGATTAAGAGCTCAAGAATTGGTCAACATTAAATTGAATGAAATAGATTATTTTAATAAAACGGTTCTTGTTCATGGAAAGGGATCGAAAGATAGAATGGTTCCCGTGCATGATACTGCAATCGATACAATAAAAAACTATATACTTGAAGGACGTCCAAAATTAGCATCTAGAACAGAAGAAAGTAGCGATTACGTATTCTTGAATTACCGAGGTGGAATTATTTCAACCCGTGGAGTAAATCTGATTTTGGATAAAGAATTAGAACGTCAAGCATCTACGTTAAAAATCTCTCCTCATTCTTTCCGGCATTCTTTTGCAACTCACTTGATAAATAATGGAGTGGACCTAAGAGTGGTACAAGAGCTTTTAGGACACGTCTCGCTTTCAACAACACAAATATATACAAAAGTATCAAAGGAAAAACTGAAATCAGAGTACTTAAACACCCACCCTAGAGCTAGAAGGAAGAAATAAATGAATATAACTGACATAAAAACAAATGAAGTATATGTTAGAAAAATTCAAGAATCTGAATTG
>CAZUQS010000120.1:0-4829 GCA_964622615.1 uncultured Candidatus Izemoplasmatales bacterium
GAAATTCGCAAAAAAAGTGGAAGAGAGTAATCATGGTGAATGGTTTATTAATATAGTAGAAACTGGAAATACTGGATTAATGCTAACGATATTATCCAATCCTTTATTGCCTTCATCGATATTAAACTATGCGATATCATTAACAAATATAAAAGTTAGGAAATATATTTTCTTGACTGTTATATCAAGAATAATCATTGTCTTATTCTTAGTGTTCTTAGGATCTATATTCGATATCCAATCGAAACCATTGAATATTCTTTGGGTTATGCTAACCTATTCCATCATTATCCTTATATATGGATTGATTATTAAAATGAAAGCGAAAAAAAACAAAAAGAATGGTAAAACAATTTCATTAAAATAATCGCAAACAATTTCATTAAAAACGCTACTCATAAATGAGTAGTTTTTTTTGAAAAAATATTTACAAAAAATGCTTGATAAACCATACTGTGTAATGTATAGTATAACGTGTAAGGAGGTATTGTATGGACAGTCAACAAAAAAAAGGCTTACTCGAACTAATGGTCTTAGCATCATTAAAATATGAAGATTCTTATGGATACTTGATCAACCAGAACATTGGGGATGTCATTGAAATATCAGAATCAACATTATATCCGATACTGAGAAGGCTTGAAAAACAAGATTTACTGGAAACATATCAAACTATCTACAATTCCCGAGTAAGAAAGTATTACCGCATTACCAGGGAAGGTTTGAGAAAGCTGAAGCAATCAGAAGATGATTTTACAGAGGTTAAAAACATCTATGATTACATTTTGCGCTAGGGGGAAATTATGAAGAGAAAAGAATTTTTAAGAGTTTTAAGAGATGAATTAAGGAAAAGAAGAGATATCGAATCCGAAGAAGTATTATTTTATTATGATGAGTTAATTCAAGATGCAATTGATTCGGGGGAAAACGAAGAAATATTTATTATGAATTTGGGAAGCGTAAAAGATATTTTAAGAAGACTTGAAGACGATAAAGAATTTATCGTGGAACTTAAAGATAAAAATATTGCTGTGGTAAAAGATGTCTTAAGTATATCAGTAAAAATTATCGGATATTTTATTTTTGGTATTATTGCGTTTTCTTTAGGAGTAACTAGCTTTTCAGTATTCATTAGTGGAGCTGCAATTGTGATTGCGGCAATCGGAAAAGTAATCATTAACACACCGACAGATATTTACGGATATTTACCGATGTTAGGGTTAATGTTTATAGGATTAAGCTTAACGGTATTAGGTGTTGGAGTATTGAAATGGATTGTGAACCAAGCAAAACCAGCTTTACTTACAATATTTAGAAATACAAATGATTTTTTAAATAAATATAGGGGGAAAAAATAATGGGAAGGATTTTTAAAATAGCACTTGCTTTATTCTTAATTGGGGTAGGAATAGTAGCTGCATTCGCCGCTCTAAGCGACGAACCAATATTCGCATCAATATTTAATACAGTAAATGAGGATGATTTTGAGTATAATGAATTGGTTTATGATGCAGATGAATTCACAAACTTTGAATTTAATTTCGAAAATCGTGATTTTATTATCAGACCAAGTACAGATGGATCAATAAAAATTACATATTACACAACAGAGAAAGACGTAGTTTATGCAATATTAGATGGAGACACATTAGATCTGACAAATGAAGTAGAATGGCTTAACAACTGGTTTATGGGATTCAATTTCGCAGTGAATGATGACTTTTATGATGTATACGTATATCTTCCAGCTACGATTGCTTATGACTTAAAAATAGACACATCAAATGGCACACTTGATATGAATGATATTGATAATGTAGAAACGCTTGATTTCGATACATCAAACGGGAATATTACAATTGACAATGTTTCTGTTCAATCGATGATATTTGATACTTCAAATGGGGCAATCCGATTAACAGATGTTACGATTGTGGGAGACTTAGAGGCAGATACTTCTAATGGACGAATTTATTTGACGAATGTTGTAGTTGATAATATTGATTGTTATACATCAAATGGTAGAATAATTGGTGTAAATGTGGATTGTGATTCAATTAAATTACGTACATCAAATGGAAGTATTGAACTTGAGTTGGCAGCTGATAAAGCAGATTACGAAGTAAAAATGAGTACATCTAATGGGGATTTAACCTATGATGGAATTGGTGTTACTTCCGAGCGTTTTAATGAAGGCGCACAATATCTTGCAGATTTGCACACCTCAAATGGGGATATTACAATTGATTTTACAGAATAGAAAAAACGGCTTAGACTAACTAAGCCCTTTCTTTTTTTAATATTTATATGATATAATATAAAGTTGAGGTGATTGATATGTATAAAAATGATTACATGAAAAGAAGAGCTGCTTTTTTGAAGGAAATGAAAGACGAATCTTTTGCTCTATTTTCTTCTGGACAAGCACCTTTTAAAGCAAAAGATCAATTATATCCATTCTTTGTGAATAGGAACTTTTTCTATTTGGCAGGGCTTCAAAAAGAGAAGTTTATTCTATTATTATTTAAAAGTGGAAAACAAGTTTTTGAATATTTATTTATTGAAGAACCTTCTGACTATGCAACGAAGTGGTTGGGTAGTAGAATGACACAAGCAGAAGCAAATGCAATATCAGGCATTGAAGAAAAGAATATTTTATTCTTGCAAAACTTTGATAGCTTTGTTGCGAATAATATATTGTTAGATTCTCGCGTCTCGATTGCTAAAAAACCTAGACATTTATATTTGGATTTATTCCGTCAACATCTTATGGTAAAACCTTACGGGTATACCGCTTTTGATAAGATTGTTGAAACATATCCTGAATTGAAAATAAAAGATGCAACTACAATTTTAGATGAGTTAAGAAGACTAAAATCAGACACTGAAATAGCAGAACTTAAAAAAGCTATTGCTTATACAAACGAAGGCATCAAGGCGTTAATGAGTAATGTTAAGCCAAATATGAACGAACGTGAATTAGAAGCATTATTTGAGAATACAATTAAGAATTCTGGATCTGAAGGAACATCTTTTAACACTATATCTGCTAGTGGGAAAAATGCTACTGTGTTGCATTATGAAGAGAACAATTCTGTTATAGAAGATAATACATTAGTATTAAATGATTTGGGTGCGCTATCCAATGAATATGCCGCAGATATTACAAGAACCTATCCTGCAAATGGTAGATTTACGGAACGCCAAAAACAATACTATGAATTGGTTTTAAGCGTGAATAAAACGATTATTTCTATGGTGAAACCAGGAGTTACGTTTAAAGAGTTAAATGAGAAAGCATTTGATATGTTAGCGAATGGTATGATCAAGTTAGGAAAGATTAAAGACTCATCAGAACTAAAACAATATTACTATCATTCTATAGGTCATTACTTAGGTTTAGATGTTCATGATGTTGGAATCAACACCAAACCATTAGAACCAGGAGTTATTTTGACTGTAGAGCCAGGAATTTATGTGGGAGAAGAACAAATCGGTATCCGTATTGAAGATAACATATTGGTTACGAAAGACGGCTACAGTAATTTAAGTGAAGCGATTATTAAAGAAGTCAAAGATATAGAAGAATTTATGAAGAAGTGATTGCATGAGTTATATTAATGGAAGTATCAATCGATATTTATTTTATAATGAAGAGAATTCATATTCTGTAATTAAAATTAAGATTGTTGATACGGATGAAACTGAATTAACGTATTTTGAACCCACAATTATTGTTTGTGGGTTTTTTCCTAAGCTAGACAATCACGTAAACTACCGTTTTCGTGGGGAGTTAAGTCATCACAATAAATATGGAACTCAATACAATGCAAAAACATCAGAACGAATCATTGATAATACGTTCTTAGGTTTAGTAGATTATTTATCCAGTGATTTGTTCAAAGGAATTGGAAAAAAGACTGCACAGAAGATTGTTGATAAACTAGGATTATCTGCACTGGATTTGATTGCAGATGATAAGAATGTATTAGATGACATTCCTAGAATCAATCAAGACTTAAAGGAAAGCATCTATCATCAAATTGTCGATAATCGTGATATGGAAAACACACTCATTTGGTTATACGGGTTTGAAATATCGCCTAAAATGGCGCTTAAAATTTATACGGTATACGGAAATTCAACAATCAATATCATCAAAGAAAATCCATATGTATTGATTGATACTGTCGAAGGAATTGGATTTCGAAGGGCAGATGAAATTGGACTTAAAGTAGGATTTAAACCGGATTCACCGCTTCGTATTTCAGCGGTTCTTTACTATTTATTAAATGAGTACATGAATAAGTATGGAGATACCTTTATAGAACGAGAGAAATTAGTAGATTATACTATTACTTATTTAAATAGAGATGAAAACAATGTAGATAAATCTTTAATTGATGAACGATTAAACCAATTAATAGGAGAAGGACGAATCATTCCAAAAGATAATGTATTGGCATTAAGCTATTTGTATCGTGCGGAACAATACATCGCTAAAAAAGCAATGGAATTTAATCAAGAAAAAATTACCAAACATGCAAATGTAGAGTCTTACATCACCGAGTTTGAGAAAGTTAATAATATCACCTATACTATGGCGCAAAAAGCAGCGATTATGGCTGCTTTGAACAACCAGTTTGTAATTATTACAGGTGGTCCTGGTACTGGGAAAACAACCGTAATAAAAGGAATTGTGGATATTTATTTAATGATTCACGACAATCCAAAACCTGAATCCGTTATTGCACTTGCAGCTCCTACTGGTAAAGCAACGAAACGATTAGCTGGCGCGACCGAGTTAACAGCTACGACCGTACACAAAT
>CAZUQS010000121.1:0-4821 GCA_964622615.1 uncultured Candidatus Izemoplasmatales bacterium
GATTCAGCGGTTTCAATTCATCAATAACAAATAAACCATCTTTTCGAATCAATACATCATCAAAATAAATTTCTCCGCCACCATATTCTGGAGTTTGAATTAATACCAAGTCCCAGTGGATTGCTGAGTCGTTTCCGTTTGGCGCATCATCGTATGCCATACCAGGTGTAAAGTGGATAGATCCAGATATTTTTTCATCGTATAACGTATTGGTCATTGGCTTTGTAATCTTAGCATTTACGCCAATCGCGAACTCTCCAACATATCTTGAACCTTCATCCGTGTCAAAGATTTCTTCTAATTTATCTTGATCATTACTAGCAGTGCATTTTACAATTTTTCCATCTTTAAATGTTAAGGAAACATCATTGAATACAATGCCTCTATATGGTGATGGAGTATTATAAGTAATTGTTCCATTCACAGAGTCTTTTACAGGTGCTGTAAAAATCTCTCCATCCGGAATATTATTTTCTCCTGCACAAGGAATAACATTGATATCTTTAATCGAAAATCTTAAATCAGTTCCAGGACTAACTAGTCTTACTTTATTTGTTTTTAACATAAGGTTCTTTAATGGTTCAAAATCACGGTCCATTTTTTCATAATCTACATTCATTACATCCAACATATAGTCGATGTATTGTGAATAACTCATTTTAGCTTTTTGAGCACCGCCTTCGGTTGGATAATGAAGACCAACCCATTTTTTTCCTAAACGGATTTTTTGAAGTGGTTGCATTTTCTTGCGGTGATCAAGCATTTGCATACTTGCATCAGCGTTCGTATAATCCGATTCTGAGGTTCTAATGGAAATGAACCCATCAATATCACGGAACTTGTTTTCTAACCAGCGAAAGCGAACGTCAAGAGATTTTTCTGTTTGAGACAAATACATTTCTCTTGTAAAATCATCATCTGTTATCTCAATATAAGGATTTGCTTTTACAGCTCTTAACTCTTCAAATATAGCAATAATCAAAGGTTTTGCTTTAACAGAACCATAAATAACAATATTTTCTCCTTCTTTTGCTTTTACGGAATGATTTACTAGCGTATTCGCTAATTTTTGAATTCTTGGATCTTTCAGCATATTACTCTCCTTCATTTTTTAAAAATATATTATACCATTCTTGTATATAAACCTTGTTGAATGGAAAATCACGTTGTTCAATCCGAGTCTTTAAATGATTCAATTCTAATGCAAGAATCTGTTTAATATCCTCAGGGTAATTCATTTGTTCTTGATGGCGTTTGTATTCGTTTTTATCTAAGACATGATAGCTAAAATCCTCAGCTACTTTGATATCTAGATCATAATCTATATATTTCAACGCTTCTTCATCACGTAAGATTGGACTACTTAAATTGCAATAGAAAGACAAACCCGTTTTTTTAAGAATGCTAATGACGTTATACCAATGGTTCTTAAAGAAAATAGATACTGAAGGTTCTTTGGTATACCAAAACCTACCATTGCTTTCAATTACTTTTGTTCGGGTATTTGCAACGATATAATATTCATCAGTCTCTTCAAGAATCGTTTCGGTCTTCCAAACTCTATGTAGTGACCTATCGTGTTTATAGCTATGCAATACTACTCTTTCGCCAATCATATACAATCATCCTTTACATTATTCTAATAACCAATCTGGTCCTTTCAAGGTTTCTGGTTCTTCATGATATAGACCAGGATACTGTTGTTGTCCTAATACTTCAAACACCATAATTGCTACACAATTCGCAAGGTTTAAACTGCGAATTTTATCATTTGTTGGAATTCTTACACAAGTATCTAGGTGTTCTCTTAATATCTCTTTAGGAATCCCAGTAGATTCTTTACCAAACACCAAATATATGGTTTCATCTGAATCAGAAAAATCAAATTCCTTAGGAGTTTTTTTCCCGTATCTTGTAAGGAATATAAACCTGCCAGTATTTGTACTTAGAAACTCTTGATAATTCTCATATACATAATAATCAACATTGTCTAAGTAATTCACTGCGGTTCGTTTGATATATTTCGGATCTAGTTTAAAACCAATTGGTTTAATAATATGCAATTTTGTATTTGAACCCGCACAGGTTCTCATTATATTCCCTGTATTTTGCGGAATCTCAGGTTGATATAAAACAACATGTAAAGGCATATCTTATTTCCTTTTTCGAGCTAGTTTTTTCTTTTCTTGATCTACAGCATACTTATATTTCTTTTTATACGCTGGTTTGATTTTCTTTGGTTTCTTAACATTTCGTTTCGCATCGTAATCAAGTTGATTTTCTTGCCAAACACGCTTGCTACGTTTATTACGTTCGATTGCGTCAACAAGTTCCCCTTTTTTTACTTCTTTGTATTTGCAGTGAACACCTTTTTTCTCTAATTTATTCAAATAGGTATTATCATCAAATTCATATAAGGAGATTGCTATGCCATCTAACTCCACACGACCAGTTCTTCCAGTTCTATGGATATAGAATTCTACATTTTTAGGCAATTCGTAGTTGATGATATGACTCACACCTACTACATCAATTCCTCTACTAAAGATATCAGTAGCTACAATATATTGGAATTCCAATTTATTGATTCGTTTCACGAGTTGTTTCCGTTTACGATAATCAATTCCACCATGAATTAATACTACAGATTTTCCTTGGTTTTTCATCCAATCGCATACCAATTCGCTAGATTCTTTGGTGTTACAGAAAACAATAGCCAAATATGGATTTAAGGTTTCTAGTAATGATTTCAATGTTACAAAACGATTTTGTTCTCTCGTTTTAATGAAATAATGCTTGATATTCAAACTTGAAATATCATCGGGATGTACATTAATCACTTTTGGATTGTTTAGATATTTTTTGAGTAGAGATTGAAGTTCTTCTGGTATCGTAGCTGAAAAAACAGTTTTTACAGCTGTATTTGCCATTACGCTTAGAATACCACTCACTTCATCAACAAAGTTCCGATCAAGAGTCATATCTGCTTCATCAATTACGAAATAAGATGCAGTATAAATTTTCAATACGTTTTCTTTGATTGCTAAATCATTAATTCGTCCTGGAGTACCAATTGCGATATGTGGCATCCGGTGTTTTAATTTCGTGATAATATCTTGCTTATCACTACCTCCAATAAACAAATCGATAATGATCTCTTCTTTTGAATAAGATGCTACTTCACTCGCAAATGCATAGATTTGTTCTGCTAATTCTCTTGTAGGTGCGAGAATCAATGCTTGAATCTCTTTCTTCTCTACTACCAGCGCTTCAAAAATCGGCAATAAAAAAGCATGGGTTTTTCCAGACCCAGTATTCGCTTCCACGATTAAATCCTGTTTTTTCTCAATAAAAGGAATCACTTGTTCTTGAACAGCGGTTAACTCCTTAAAGTGTAATCCTTCTAATGCTTCATTTATAAACTGTTTGCTAAATTTTTTCATCATATTTTCCTTTGTAAAAAGCTCATGTATATTATATAATATATATGACTAAATGTAAAACAAAAGGAGTATTTCCTTATGAAAGTAATTAGTATAACCCCTAGAGGCTATTGTAAAGGCGTTGTAAAAGCAATTGACATTGTAAAAAAAGCCGTAAAAGATGAAAAAATAGCGAAACCAATTTATGTACTTGGTTTTATCGTTCATAATAAATATGTGATTGAGGACTTAAAAACTCTCGGTGTTATTACTTTGGATGATTCCAAAAAATCGAGATTAGAGTTAATCGATGACATTCATGATGGAACTGTGGTACTAAGCGCACATGGAACTGATCCATTAGTCACAGAAAAATTACTTAAAAAACAAATACCATATATTGATGCAACTTGTGAAGATGTTGAACAAACATTTGATTTAATTAAAATGTATACTTCTAAAGGATATCATATTGTATATATTGGAAAAGCGAATCATCCAGAAGCAAATGCAGCAATTAGCCTTGCAAAGAATATATCGTTAGTGGAATCTACAAAAGATATCCCAACAAATATTACCAAACCAATCTTTGTAACTAATCAGACAACTTTTAGTTTAATTGAGATTCATGATATTATCGATGAAATCATTGCAAGATATCCAAACACAGTAATATCAGAAGAAATTTGCAACGCAACTAGATTAAGACAAACTGCTATTATCAATAGCAACAAAGGCGTTGACCTTTGTTATATAGTTGGAGACATTCGAAGTAACAACACTAAAAACCTAGCTATTATCAGTGAAACAATCACGAATACAAAAACAAAATTAATTGCTTCAGTCGATGACATAATCGAAACTGATCTACAAAATATAGCAATCGTTTCGGTATCAAGTGGGGCTTCTACTCCAAACTATTTAACCAAAAAAGTAATAGAATATCTAAAAAACTATAAATAGAAGAAATATACCTTTATTTTTTCAGTCTTATGGTTTATAATAAATTGAATAATTTATGTATAGGGGTGAGTTATATGCCAAATAGTCAAACAAAAAAGAAAAAAGACGCTCAAAAAGAAAAAGAATTAAAAGCGTTCAATCCAACCAAAAGCAAAATAGGTAGAACTATTATTCTTATTTTAGCAATTGGGATGGTTTTAGGAATGTTCATTGCAATGATCATCAACGGCATTGAAACATTAACGTAGATTTAAAAAAATCTATTAAAAAAAGTGAGAATCCTCACTTTTTTTTATTGGGCTATTAATAATTCCTTTGCGCTTTCTAAACTGGCAGGTGTTACGGTATCCGCACTAATCATTTTTGCAATCTCTTCAATACGCTCATCATAGTTTAAATACTGTACAGAAATCTTGGTATTGTCTTTTACAATATA
>CAZUQS010000122.1:0-4798 GCA_964622615.1 uncultured Candidatus Izemoplasmatales bacterium
CAATTGGTTTCAATGGTGATACCAATTCTTCATTGCCAATTGTCATGATATTAGAAACTACAAATCCAAGTTCAACTCCCCTAGCTGTTTCAACTACAACTTTATCCCCATTTGTTACAGCTATATTTGCTGTATCAAAATAATATTTTTTTCCTAAACGATTAAACTGTATAGCTACTACAGTATGTTGCATATTTATAACCTCTTTCTAAGCAAGCAAGCATTTTATCGAATGCTAGTTTGTTGTTGATATTATACTTCAATCTAGCTTTTAATCCAAGCATATTGGAAATGTTTTCTTCCACGTGCTTTTGGGCCATTTTTTCAGATAGTTTTTTCAAAGTATCTTTTTCTTCTTCAAAACAGATATTATCATAATGTCTAAGTCCGTAATGTAATACGTCTTTTTGAAAGAATATCATTAGAGTTAAGAAAAAATCAGTTATCTCCAAATTCTTTAAAATATCTTGTCCGTTGTCTTTAAACAGTATAACCGAAGAGCTGTTTTTTTCTAAGAAAGCTTTGTTGATTGCTATAACTAATTCTATGATGTGAATCATCTCATCGTTTTTAGCAAACTTAATCGCAGCTCCCATATCCACTGTATATTCACTTATAGCATTTGCTATATTAATGGATATTTCTTGGTCAATCAAATGTTCTCGAATAATATTTCGATCGATTGGAGTAAAATGTAATATTTCCGCTCTAGATATAATTGTTTTTAACAGTGCGTTATAGTTTTCTGTAATCAGCACCTGGTAAATATCTTGTCCAGGTTCTTCCATTGTTTTTAATAATGTGTTCGCAGACGTCACATTCAATTTATCCGCTTCTTCAATGATATATATCCTTGGCCCTTGTTCGATAGACGCTTTGGAAAATTCATGGATTAAACTTTGAATTTGTTCTTTTTTTATGACCTTCCCAGAGGGTTTCACATAGAACAAGTTTGGATGTGTACGATTTTCTACTCTTCTACAATTATGGCAAGTATTACATGGATTGAAATCATTCGAATTTGTACACAATAAAGATTTCGCATACAAAAATGCTGTGCTTGTCTTTTTCGTTCCATTCGGGCCTTCAAAGATGTATGCATGGGATATTCGATTTAGTTTGTAACTATTTTTCACGATTCTTGAAATATCATTTTGATATTTAGCAACTTCGTCCCATGAATATACAGACATAATAACTCCTTTTCTAAAGCACTGTTTTAATAAGATCTATTGCTTCTACAGCTACCTTAATAATTGGTTGTTCTCCGTTAATTCTTTTCACTCTTTTTGGATACTTATTTATTAAATCAAGGTATCCATTGTAAATGCTGTTATGAAAGTTCAGTTTCTCAAGGTCTAACCGGTTAATTTCTCTGTTAGGAGTGTCAAAAACCCTCTTTAAGCCAACTTCAGGTCTTACGTCTACAAAGATAGTCAAATCCGGCAAAGTGTTTTCTATCGCGAATAAATTGATTGCGTAAACTGCATCTTCACCAAGATTTCTAGCAATTCCTTGGTACACCAAAGAACTATCCACAAAACGATCACAAAGAACCATAATTCCTTCGTCTAACGCCGGAATTATCTTTTGAATTAAATGTTGTCTTCTAGACGCAGCAAAAAGCAATGCTTCTGTTCTAGCATCCATTTCAGTATGATCTACATCTAAGACAATATCTCTAATTTTCTCAGATATTTTAATGCCTCCTGGTTCTCTTGTAACTAAAACTTGAAACCCTATATTTTCGAAATACTTTTTGACTTCTTTAATTACAGAAGTCTTTCCAGAACCTTCGGTTCCTTCAAAACTTATGAATTTACCTCTCATAAAACCACCTGCTTTACCTTTCTATTATCTCATAATTAGTGATTTTTTTAAACATATTATTTTATTAAAATAAATTAGTATGATACAATATATAAAAAGGATGATGTGATATGCAAATAGATATTAGAAATTTATCTTTTGCTTACGGCCATAGATCAGTTATCAACGGATTATCTCACACGATTAATCCTGGTGATTATTTGGTTGTTCAAGGGAAAAATGGTACTGGAAAATCCACTTTAATCAAATGTTTATTGGGAGTCAATTCTGTTAAAAATGGGATGCTTTTTTTGGATAATCAGGACATTAACTCATTTAAACAATGGACCAAATTTGGTTATGTTAGCCAAAATTATGATGGTTTTAATTATGAATTTCCTTTGACGGTACAAGAATTATTGAAATTTTCGACAATCACAAAGAAATCAGAACACAATTATTTAAAATTATTAGATGAAATGGGAATTTTAGAAATTGTGAATCAAAACATAAATTCACTATCCGGGGGACAACTTCAAAGCGTCTTTATTGTTCGGGCGATGTTAAACGACCCGGAAGTATTGATTTTAGATGAACCAACCGCTTCCATCGATAAACAAAACACCGAATTTTTTTATAAAACAATTGGAGAGTTAAATAGAAAAGGAATCACAATCATTTTAATTACTCACACAGATTCACTTGAGAATCTAGAATATACGCATGTTTTAAATATGGCACTTGACTTAACAACTACCCTTTGCACCAAAGAAGAAGCTAAAGGAGTTGATGAATTATGATATTGTCATTCCTAAACGATTTATTCCAACAAGACTTTATGCTTCGAGCTATGGTTGCTGGATTTGTATTAGGAGCTATCGCTCCAACGATTGGATCAATTGTTACAGTAAGAAGGTTATCATTCATCGCTGATACGTTAGGGCATTTCTCATTGGTTGGGATTTCAGTTAGTTTATACTTATCAACATTAGGGATTTCTATATTTTTTGAGCGGCCATTATATCTCGGTATAATATTTTCTATTGTTGGTGGTTTATTAATTGAATTGTTCAGAAGATCGTATAAAAATTATAAAGAAATATCAATGGTAATTGTTATCAGTTTAGGTGCAGCTTTAAGTGCTATCTTCTTCTCGTTATCGAAAAAGACTGGGTCGTTATATAGTTATTTATTTGGTTCAATCTTAACGGTTACTGATTACTATTTAGTTTTGATTTTAATAACCGCTGTGATAGTTTTGGTACTATTCATTGTGTTTGGAAAACAAATATTGTCTGTAAGTTTTGATGAAACAACTGCTAAGTTTTTAGGAATCAATATTAATTTATTCCAAATTATGTTTATGATAGTGTTATCAATTGTAGTATCTGTTCTATTGGAGTCTGCGGGCGTCTTGCTAATTTCATCAATGATGATTATTCCCGTCGCCGCTGCCATGCGAATTGGATGGAGCTTTAAATCTACTTTAGTAATATCTATTGTATTCTCGGAATTATCTGTATTCTTTGGACTTTGGTTAGCATATTCTTTAACAATTCCTTCGGGAGCAGCTATCGTCTCTGTTAATATTATTATTTTGTTAATCATTGCAATTGCAAAAAGACTTCGCACCAATCGTCAAATTGCAAAATTAGATAAATTAAAACAATAGCAATTTAAAAGCGCTGATTTCAGCGCTTTTTTTATTGTATTTAATATGTTATTAGATCCAAATATAACCCGGCTGCAGGAGCGAGATTTTTTGTGTATTTTCTGCTTTTTTCTTTCAAAATAGCTGCTATACTTACCTCAATTTGTTCGCTTGAAATTTGAACCAATGCAAACACAATAATGCGAATCATATATCTTAAAAATCCATTTCCTTCAAATACTAATTGGATTTGATTATCCTTCAAGACTACTTCTGCATTGAATATAGTTCGTACAGCAGAATCTGGAGTTCCCTTACAAAAACTTGTGAAATTATGAGTTCCAATCAACTGATTAATATTTTCTTTCAAAATATCTAAATTGATATTTTTGATATTCCATTCATAGTTGATCATAAAAGGATTTCGTTCATCTAGTTTCAACTTATAGGTATATCTCTTCTTATACACATCGTATCTAGAATGAAATATTGGATGAGTTTCTTCTATCGATTTGACTAGGATATCTTTTGGTAATTGATGATTTAATAATTCCAGCCATCTATCGCTACTCAAATCTCGAACAGTATCAAAGTGAATAACATAATTGTTTGCGTGTACTCCAGTATCTGTTCTAGATGCTCCTTGAATTAGCGTTTCATAACCATTAATATTCGATACAACTCTTGTGAGTTCTCCTTGTATTGTCTTTTGGTCTTTTTGAATTTGGAAGCCATTATACAAGTGTCCATCATAAGCGATTGTTGCGATAAATCTCTTATTAGTTACTGGTTTTGTAAAAATAATAATTCGTCGAATCAAATCGTTTTCAAAACCTAATTTTATCGGATTTCCATCTTGGTTATATCCATAAAGCATTTGGGAATTATGAATTGGAGATACCTCTAAGTTTTCAAATTTTTCAGAATAATCTTTAATATACTTTTCTACATCTTCTTTACCTAAAACCACTGATTCATCGTATTTTAATCCAACATCAGGGTGGAGTTGTTTTACTTCGAGATTCATTATGCAATCACCTTCAATACAATCGCAGATGCAAAACAAAGTAATGTAAATACACTAGTGTAAACATCAATCATTGAAAAGGTTAAAATATTGATTCTTGTTCTTCTTTCTCCAGGCACAAAATTTCTAGATTCCATAGCATCCGCTAGTTCTTCACTTCGCATAAATGCGATGATAAACATTGGAACCAAAAGAGAAATAATTTGCTTTAACTTGTCTTTTAACTTACCCTCACTAAAATCCGCACCTCTACTCGCTTGGGCTGCCATAATTTTCTGCGATTCATCAAAGATTGTTGGAATATACCTTAG
>CAZUQS010000123.1:0-4729 GCA_964622615.1 uncultured Candidatus Izemoplasmatales bacterium
AGAAAGATTATTATGGAACTGGCCAATTTAATGGCTGGGATACAGTAACTGAAGGTAAAATGGTTGCTATTGCTAAAAATGATGAAAGAGTTTCAAGTATCAAAGGGGAATTAAGAGGAGTAGAATATTTATATTTATTAGATATTACACTTTCTGCTGAAGACGCTGGTTGGGGAGTAACTTACAAAATTGACAGTGTTGAAACAGTATTTAATGGTAATCTTACTGTTAAATTTATCCGTACCGCAATTGATGACCCTGATACAAGAGATTGGTGGGCTCCAGATCCTGCAAGTGGAGAAATCGTAAACTTAACTCCAGACACACTATACATTCCTCCTTTCATGGAAGAAAATGTTGATGGTGCTGGAACATGGGTTGACAATCCAGTTGCTTTAGTTGCTGGACATTACTACTTTGTTGTAGCTGAATTCGATGGCTCTAGAGCTATGGGATTAGTAACAGCTCCAGTAGTTTAAGATTATTTCAAATAAAAAAACCTTGATTAATTTCAAGGTTTTTTTTGATTAAATTTATTTTGCTAATTTACGAAAAGAACTTGCATATCCACCTTTCACCATGGATACTTCATTTGCAGTAATCAATGCATCATCATCCAACTTGCAAATCAAATCAATGATCTTGTCTTTATTCTTTCTGCTAGCAAATATCATCAATACTTTACGACTTTTGATTTTACCCTGAGCACTTACAACAGTAACACCATATCCAGCATCTCTAAGTTCATTAACAACTTTACTTGCTTCTTCTCTCATAATGATTGCTTGAATATAGATTTTACCAACAGCTAGATAACTTTCTAAGATGGAGCCCAAATAAACTCCAGCTGCAAAGCCTAGCCCATAAATAATACCCTTCATAGGCGTTTCTTGGACGCCTATGATTACTCTTGATGCTATAAAAATCCATAAGAAAATTTCTACCAAAGACAAAATAGAACCTAATTTTCGATAGCCCTTATTTATATATATAATCCTTAATGTTGAAATCGCAACTTCAATTACTTTTGCAAAGAAAATCAAAGCCACTTCCCACAACGGAACAGATGTTATAAAATTCCAAATATTTTCCCACATAATAATCCTCCTACTGATTGTTACATACTTCATCATTATACTACTTTTTTATAGTAAGTAAATGAAATCATTTCGAAAACGTTTACATATATAACAGGTTATAAATCGCAAACATTCACGACAAAAACCTTTTAAAAAAACACATCCAAATTAAAGGATGTGTCTTACTTATATTCTTATTTTTTTTCACCGCTTCGTTTGTCATTTATGATATCCAATTGTTCCTTATCAATCACGATAACATCATGTTCTTTTGCCCATTTTACACAGCTATCTAAAGCAGCTTTTAAAAATATTCTTGGAACTCTAGAGAGTTGTTTGCATGCCTCATCTGTGAATGTAATAGTTGGGTCACTACGATCCGCTGCATACCGAACGGCAGATATATCAATTCCGTCTTTGACCGGTATAGGTTCCTTAATATATTTCTTTGAACTGGAATACCAAAAATGTGTATTGTCTCGATAACCATAATCAACTGGTATATTTGGAAAATTATTTGTTTTCACACCATTGATAATTGAATTATGAAATTCTTCTTTCATAATGATTTTATCAATCTTTAAAATAAAGTGTGCTCCAAATTTACTCGTAATTCCATTGAAATCTTTATAAGGAGGCTCGTAACCCTCCAACGGACCTGCTTGGGACTCGAATCCCTTATCCAGTTCAGATACCCAAGTGCATTCAAACACTTGAAAAGATTCCTGTAATACAAGTGGTCTTAATTCCTTATCTTCTTTGCAAGCTAACCCTTCTTCTAACGTGAGATTCAAGGAAGACATTTTTTCTTTTGATGTTTCTCCAGGAAATCCAAGTCTCACTGTTTCCTTAAAATATTTTTTATTGTGAGGCAAAAAATTTAACGCTACTTTTGATTGTTTCAGTATATGTTGAGCAGTATTGGAACTGTTTCTACATTCTAGCAACATTGCATAATAGTCTTTTCCAGCAACATAGTATGGAAAACATAGACTATAGGATCCTAAAGAAGTATTCCCCTCGTCATCTAAGGTAGACACTAATATAGTAGGCATTGGAAAGAAACTCGATGTTTGATAGAAGTTGTCTACGATTCTTAATTCTTTGAAACTTGACATGTGGAACCTCTTTTCTGTAATTTATTTCGATTCTTGATGTATCACTATTTGTGGAAAAGGCATATCAATCTTATGTTTATCAAACAAAATTTTCATATGTTTGTTTAATTCTCTAACCGTATACAAGCGATCTGTTTCTTTAGTCCATGCAATAACTCGTATTGTAATTGTGGAATCGCCAAACTTTTCAATACCGTCATAGAATGGCCCCTTTTTGATTGTTGTAATTGATTCTTTAAAGCTCTTGATATTTTCTTTCATCAATTCTTCAAAGCGTTCAATATCTTCTTGATAACTGATGGACACTTCACAAATAGCTTGTGATAATGCATTGGAAGAATTGATTGCACCTCTAATATCGGAATTATTGATGATTTTAATATCCCCGTTGATATCTTCAAATTTAGTGATTCTTAGTCCCAACTCTTTTACGATACCTCTAAAATCATTAATTTGAATGACATCACCAACCGCGAATTGTTTTTCAAAAATAATAAATAGTCCAGCAAAGATATCTTCAATCAAGCTTTGAGCACCAAAACTTAAAGCTAACCCTATAATTCCAGCCCCAGCTAACAACGTTGGTGTTTGCACTCCCCAAGCAGATAGAATCAAGAATAATGCAGCAATTACGGAAACGTACTTAATGGAACTCATAACTAAGTTTCCTAACGTTTCACTTCGATGACCGCGTTTTATAAAAATGCTAATGATAAAGATTAGAATTTTATATAGAACCCATACAAATACCAATACTGCTACAGATTCTATGAGTACTAGGTAATTATTTGTAGCAAATTCTACAATGTTAAAAAACTTTCCAATAGAATTATCAATGATCAAAGCAAACTGTGTTCCTGGAAAGATTATGGATGCAAAAACACCCAGGAATAAACAAATAAAGATTATTACAGTCACTCCTATTATTCTAAATTTCTCTGACTTAGTTTTGTTTTTAAAGTTAAATTTCATTACTCAATTCCTCCAATTTTCTCAATTTCTTTTAAGATACTATAGTTATAATAAACCATACTATCGCCAATTCCAATTTCAATTATAAAATGATTTAAAAGCGGTTTTTCTATATAGACTACAAACTGTTTTTCGTCATCCAACATTTGATAATCAAATATTTGTTTGGTGAAAAAGAAGTTGCCAGACTCTGTGACTTCGTGAATTGTAACATAAGCTATATCATAAATATCATTTGGATCATCTAATGTGATGTATGCTTCATAATAATAATCGAACTCTTCAAACACTATTGAACTTGAATAGTTGCCTAAGGTTGTGACAATTTCAGTATAGAGTAATTGTTCTGTTTTAACCAACGTATATGGATGTACAAAAGTCGCATATAGTAATAACGTGTACTCTACATCTGGTCTAAGGCCACTAAAAATAACAGTGGTTCCTTCATGATGAAATTCCGTTTCCATATCTGCAAACTCAACAGCTTGTCGATCTATTTCTTGATAGCTTCGTTTTAACACGACCTCGTAATCTACGTCTAAGCCCTCAGTCATATCTGGATATAGTGATACACTTAATTGACGAGATCCGACTTGACTGATATGGAACGATCCATAAATTTGATATGGTGTTCGAATGACTAACATATCTAGAACGATCACTTCACTCTGTTGATTGATCGCTTCTAAGTATAGATGCACTTCTATATTACTGTTAGGTATGTTTTCTAGAACAACGGAATGTTCTAAATCATTAAGAGAAACGGTTGTAAAACTTGTCACTTCTTCTTGATCTTGATACTTATACCCATAACGTAGTTGAATTGCTGTATATTCATTGAAAGGGTTACTAATAAAATAATCAATATTATACGATAACTGATAATCATATGGTTCTTGCAGGTTTACTGCCGTAATTGCCCCTCCCGTATTTTCTTCTGTATAGAATTTAACACTATCTAGAACTTCTGAACCAAATCCTTTATCGGCTAAAATTTTAATCGTATACTGTGTTTCAGCACTTAATTCCTCAAATACTCCGGTTGTATCTCCTACAGAAATAATTTGTTCATAGGTTTCCGATTGATTCACCAGTAGAATTTTTAGAGTATCTTCAATGATTGCACTATCTGGATCTGTAATTTGTACAGAATACACGATTGAATTCGTAAATCGATCAATATCCAATATTTTTCCTTTTGGACTTGCTGGAATCACCATCACAGCTACAACTACTACTGTAACAGTCATCACGAACGACGTAAAAAGAGATTTCATAAGCTGAAATCTAGATAATTTTTTCTGTTTTTCTACAAACTGTTTGAGGCGTGACATTACAATCACCTCCTAACCTTATATAACATTTTATAATATTATGATTGTTCACGCAACAAAAATACCAATTTTTGCAAAAAAAAAACCGAAATATTCGGTTTTTATACTCTTCTACCTATAATTGCGATTATTCCTGGGCCAGTATGCACCCCTAAAACTGGTGTGAGTGGAGTTAATGAAATCTTGGATACATTTAATTCAGCTATTACTTTTTCTTCAACTTTAT
>CAZUQS010000124.1:0-4716 GCA_964622615.1 uncultured Candidatus Izemoplasmatales bacterium
CTTTTCTACCTGGGATTTCACCCTTGCTTGATGAAAACTCTCTTAGTGCTTCACAATATGATGTCATATCTGTTAAAATTACTAAAATATGCATATTGTGATGATATGCTAGATATTCCGCTGTTGTTAATGCGCATCTTGGTGTAATCAATCGTTCAATAATTGGATCATTAGATAGATTTAGAAACATAACAACTTTTTCTAATACTCCCGCTTCTTCAAAAGAACGTTTAAAGTAATCTGCTACATCGTTTTTAACACCCATAGCTGCAAATACAACACCAAATGACTCATTCTTGGATTCTGCTACTTTTGCCTGTTTTACAATTTGTACAGCTAATTCGTTATGAGGCATACCAGCTCCAGAAAAT
The DNA here is from genome assembly GCA_964622615.1 of uncultured Candidatus Izemoplasmatales bacterium. GTDB lineage: Bacteria > Bacillota_I > Bacilli_A > Izemoplasmatales > Hujiaoplasmataceae > 4572-104. The sequence continues at coordinate 372 of CAZUQS010000124.1, forward strand.
ATTGGTAATTTTTGTCCTCGAATCAATGTTGTCAATCCATCAATACTTGATATACCAGTATTGATATAGTTTCTAGGATATCTTCTGGCAACAGGATTTAATGGGAGTCCATTAATATCAAATGATTTTTCTACATAAATTGGCCCTAAATCATCAATCGGCTCTCCAATACCATTGAACATTCTTCCCAAAACTTCTTCCGATAATCCAATCTCCATAGGGTGCCCTGTAAATTTCGTAGTGGTATTACTTAAAGACAATTCTTTCGTTCCTTCAAATACCAAAACAGCAGCTAGATTTCCAATGATACTGACAACTCTACCATGCCTTGTTTCTCCAGTATTAAGTTTGATTTCAACCATATCTTCAAAACCAACGCCTTGAACGTTGTCTATGAAAACTAATGGTCCATTCACTTCCTTCAATCCTATATATTGAAGATCCATAAGTTTCTCTCCTCTTATTTTATAGCATTCAATCTGTCATCTATAAACTTGTAATATTCATCAAATAATTCTAATTGATCGTTTGGAATATCATATTTAATTTTGATAACTTTTTCGAATACATTCGCATCCAAAATTAAACTAAATGCTTTTCCTTGACTTATTACTGATTTGCAACGTCTATATAAGTACAATATAATTTCCATCATTTTAAGTTGTTTTGCCAATGGTACAAACGTATCTTCTTTGTGAAATGCATTTTGTTGAAGATACCCTACTCGAATAACTCGGCTTATTTCTAAAATTAATTTTTGATCATCAGGTAAAACATCCTTACCAATTAGTTTTACGATTTCCATCAATTTATTTTCTTCGGCTAATAACGCAATAAATTGTTGTCTAAACAATAAGAAATTAACTCCAATATTTTTATTAAACCATTTTGATAATTCATTGATATATTCTGAATAACTTAAGTTCCAGTTAATTGCAGAATAGTGTCTTGAATATGCTAATTCTTTGTCTAACGCCCAAAAACATCTTACAAATCGTTTGGTATTTTGAGTTACTGGTTCCGAAAAATCTGCCCCTTGAGGAGAAATCGCTCCTATAATTGAAACGGACCCCTCGGTATCATTTAAATTTTTAACATATCCAGCACGCTCATAAAACTGCGACAATCTACTAGGTAAATATGCTGGGAATCCTTCTTCCGCTGGCATCTCTTCAAGTCGACCACTAATTTCTCTTAGTGCTTCAGCCCATCTAGAGGTCGAATCCGCCATAACCGCAACATGATAACCCATATCTCTATAATATTCTGCAAGCGTAACTCCAGTATATATGCTAGCTTCTCTAGCCGCTACAGGCATATTAGAGGTATTTGCAATTAGAATGGTTCGCTCAATTAAAGGTTTGTTTGATTTTGGGTCAATCAAATCTCTAAATTCTTCCAGAGTTTGAGTCATCTCATTTCCACGCTCACCACAACCAATATAAACAATAATATCTGCATCACACCATTTAGCAAATTGATGTTGCATCATAGTTTTCCCGGTTCCAAAACCACCCGGAACAGCTGCAGTTCCACCCTTAGCTATTGGAAATAATGTATCAATAACTCTTTGACCACTAACCAGTGGCTCATTTAGTGTTAAACGCTTCTTGAAGACTCTTGGAGTTTTGATTGGCCATCGTTGAACCATATCCAATTTATGGATATTACCAAATTCATCTTTCACTTCAATAAGTTTATCAGAAATTTTATATAAACCATCTTTTTTAATTTTTGTTATTGTACCTTTTATATTTTTTGGAAACATCAATTTATGGTCTATTAATTCTGTTTCTTTTAGAGTCGCAAAAATCTCACCTTGTGACGCGGAATCTCCAACCTTACAAGTGAATTTAACATCCCATTCTTTATCATAATTCAAAGCTTTTACATTACTACCTGGTAAAATATAATTTCCATCGGACTTTAAAATATCTGTTAAAGGTCTTTGAATGCCATCAAAAATACCGCTCATTAATCCAGGACCTAAATCCAGTGAAATTGGTTCTCCGGTATTTATAACTGGTTCCCCAATTTTTAACCCCGATGTGGATTCGTACACTTGTATTACCGTGTAATCAGTGCTCACTGAAATAACCTCACCAAGAAGTTTCTTTTCACCAACATAAACCATTTCCATAATTGTGAAATCAGTGGCATCTTTAATTTTAATTACAGGTCCGTTAATGGAATAAATTACATTCATTTATTTTCCTCACCTGGTTCCTTAATAACAAATTTCAAATTTTGATGAAACCATTTCTTTTTTTCTTCTAATCGATAATCAATTGTTTGATCTGTCAATATATTCTTGTCCCTACAAACCGCAATAAATCCACCAATCAAGATATGCTCATCTTCTTCAATATCATATTGGGTACTAAAGTTTGATTCGATAATTAGCTTCATTACTTTGTCATTCTTTTTTATTCGGAACAACATTGATTTACCACAAAATTTATCATCAATGTGTTTCACTAAAAGAACCATTTTTTCCTGATATTTTTTTGTGGAAACAAATTCTTCGCATTTTTTTTGCACATCGAAAAGAACGGAATCAATCAAATCTCGTTTTCGTTTAATAATCTCCTTATGTGAAGCGGTTCTAATTCTGTTTGTTTGAGCTGAGTAATCTAGATTTATTTCATTGAGTTCAACTTCGGTTGCTTTATAAATAGTTTCCTGAATTTCTTCGTTGATTCTAGCGAGTTGTTCCGCTTTAATTGAATCAATTTGATCTCTCAATTCTTTCAATTCTATTTCTGCTGATTCCCCAATCTCTCGTTGAAAATATCGAAAAACTTCATCCTCATAATATGGCATTATTGATCACCTCTAAGTTTGACGCCGATAGCATCACTAACGTATTTATCAATCGACTCTCCTATGCTTGTAGTACCATGCCTATCTGGAATTTCAACTATAATTGGGGTTCTTAATTTTAATTTAAGTTCCGAAATAATATCAGGGCATAAATCTACTAATTTTGTCGTTATCAACAAAATCGCATATTCTTTATTATTAACTACTTTATCCAATTCTTGTATTACTTCTTCTTTTTCATGGATAACAACACCTTCTATTCCTACAAGGCGCATTCCCATTAACGTATCAATATTGTCTGTTAGCAAAAAGAATTTCATCAAAAATCCCTTCTTTATAAACTGTTAATAATTAAGATTGAAATTAACAAACCATAAATTGCCACACCTTCACCAAGTGCAACGAAAATTAATGATTTACCAAAATTATTTTCATTTTCAGAAAACGCTCCAATAGCTGCGGGCGCAGCTGCTGCAACAGCGATTCCAGCTCCTAAAGAAGACATTCCAGTTGCTAAAGCAGCCCCTAAAAATCCTAATCCTTGAGCAATTGATCCAACAAATACACCAGTAACTACATCTCCTTCAGCTGCGAATACACTTGATCCGCTTAATTGCCAAATAAAGGTAAAAGCAACTAATGCAAAAAACAATGATATATGAGTATACAATCTTGTTTTTGCAGACCGTTTGCTTACGCCGCCTTTAAACAATTTGATTAAAGGTAAAATGATTAATACAACAAAAACTAATGGTAAAACTAACTCTAAAATAGACATAAATAAATCCTCCTATTAATCAAATGTTTCGAAAGGAATTCCATTTCCTTCGAAATATCTTGAAAACATTTCATAAAATTCTAAACGCAATACTTGAATTCCAACAATTAAGCCTTCAAGCCCCATAACAAATAAATTACCTATTACTAATATCAATGCCCGTCCAACTATCCCGCCTGACATATCCATTAATGTATATACAACCAACATCATTCCAGCATGAACGAGTACAAAACCACCAACTCTTAAGAAAGATAAAGTATTTGTAATATAGGATAACACTACTTCAAACAATTCAAACGCTGATTCAATAAAGAATCCACCAATTTTTTCTGGAAACATTTTTTCTCCATGAATCAATCGATCTAGCGGGTGTTTTAAAACAATTAAAACCAAGGGTGTTACAATACATAGCAGTATTGTAACTATATTAAGAATCGAAATTCCGTAAGCAACAGAACTTCCAATCGCGGTTAATAAAAATAAATAGAAAATTAACCCAGCAACCCCGTTATGTGAGAAGAAAAGTTCGGAAATATTCTTCTTTCTTATGGATGTAATCATATTTAATAACATCGAGACAATGATTAATACAGATCCAAGTGCTACTATACTGATTAATAGTGTCATAGTGAAGTCTGGATCCATAATATCAATCAGTTTACCATTCAATCCAAATATGTTTGTAAAAATAGGTGTTAGTATCACTTCATTTCCAAAGAATGAACCATACAATAACCCAAA
>CAZUQS010000125.1:0-4674 GCA_964622615.1 uncultured Candidatus Izemoplasmatales bacterium
TATATATTCATCCTTATCTCGGAATTCAGAGAACTGTGATTTGGATAACACATGTAGAATTTCATCAGGATTTTCAAGTTCGATTACATCTCTGAGTTTCTGTTCCGACATTCTAATATTTTTTGTCAATATAGCATCCCAAACTACTCTCTCCGACGCATTATAAAACTTTCTCAATCTATAAATCTTAATTATATTCTCGATTTCTACACTAGACTGATATATATCCATTAAATTCTCTCGGACCTTACCGGTATAATATTTTTTGATTCTCTCTATAACTATATCATGATAGGCAACATATAAATCATGCTCTATTGCTGCATAACGTATTTCAGAAGGATCTTCTTTAAAAAACGGATAAATAACATCGTAATATCTTGTATTTTTTAGCGCTTTTAATAAGTCGGCAAAATTCATCGCTTTGACAATATCATCAACGCTAAAACTAGCATGTTTTATAAAGAATAAGGGTAATTCTTTTATAGATTCTTCCCTATTACCTGAAATAACTGAACGAATTCCAGTTAAAACAATATCTATTTCTCTTTTAATCATATCCAACTCATAAAATTTGCGATCATCTGTACTAACAAATTTTACAATTCGAACTAGATTATCAAAATAGCTTTTTTTGATTAAGTCTTCCAACTGCCCTCTGTGCATAGAATACTCAGCAACGCTCTCTAAGGTATTTGAATATTTGTCATTTTTCTTTAAATAATTGACAATATCTGTAATCGAGGTGAATTTTAATAATTCTTCATAATCACGAGCTTTTAAACGATAACCATATAATGTTTTTGCCTTAGCAATGATTGCATTACCTGCATAATTACTCATTTGTTATTCCCCCATATAATCAGAGAGACATTGTTGATATATTTCTTTTACCCAAGCTTCTTTGTTTTCTTCAAAGTAACTTTCAATTTGCTCCATAGTAAGTTTTAGAAGTTCTTCTGCATTTTGTTTCTTTTCTTTTAAATCCGTTTCAACTTCTAATTTTCTTGATTTAACTTTATCTTTCGCTTCTTTAGAATATTTTTCCATAATAATTTGTTTTTGTTCACGCAAAAAAATAGGTAATTTTGATTTTTCACCATCAAGTTCTTTTACCTTTTGCCTCATTTGTTTATCAAATTCTGTTACTTTTGAAATAATACTTGGCATATCAAACACCACCTACTTTTATTATTATATCACTTAGTATGTTAAGAATTAAAAAAAATATTGCAAAAAAAATATCAATATTAAAAAGAAAAAGCTCAGAAGAGCTTTTTTTTAAAGTTTTTCAATTTCGGTTAAGTTATAATTTGTTCCTTCTAAAGCTTCTTCTATTATCCGTTTTGAAACATATCCTTCGTACACGACTGAAGACTTATCAACAGCAACAGATACATTGGAAATCCCATAAATATTTTCAAAAATGTTTTTTACTTCTTGTGCGCATCCAGTGCAACACATACCCTCAATTTTCGCTCTTTTCATATTAAATAGATTTCCTTCCTTGCTTATATGCTAATTATAGTACTTTATGCTATTACTGTCAAACAAATTAACTGAAAATTCTTCAACAAATTTGTAAGTCTATTTTTAAAATAATTAAATTAAATAATTTTTTAAAAATGTTCGTTTAGTACAATATCGCCGAACTATGCAATTACACATTAGATACACTAAAAAGCAACAAAACATTTTTTATGGAAACCGCTTGACATAAGAAAAAATCTTCTATATTATTGAAAACATACAACGTATAAAGGGGATTCTATATGCTGAAAAAGATCATTAAACGAGATAGGACAATCGTTCCTTTTAGAAGAGAGAAAATTGTTCTAGCTATTTTTAAAGCTGCAACTTCTGTAGGAGGGTCTGATTTCAATAAATCAGAGATTTTAACTGACGAAGTATGTTCTATTGCAGATTTAAAATACCCGAATGAGATTGCGGAAGTGGAAACCATTCAAGATATTGTAGAAAAAGTCTTGATTGAAAATGGTCACGCTAAAACTGCAAAAGCATATATTTTGTATAGAGAAAAAAGAAGAGCTTCAAGAGAATCAAATGCGCTAATTGGGGCTACTATTGGTATGTTCACTGAATACTTAAATGACCGAGATTGGCAAATTAATGAGAATGCAAATACTCAAAAATCCATCAACGGATTAAATAACTATGTTCGGGAAGAATTCACTAAAAATTATTGGCTACATGAGGTATATCCAGAAAACATAAGAAAAGCACATCTTGAAGGTTCAATTCATATACATGATTTAGGTTTCTTTGGGCCTTATTGTGCGGGTTGGGACATAAAACAAATAATAACCGATGGGTTTGGAGGAGTTCCCAACAAAGTCGAATCAAGTCCGCCTAGACATCTTAGATCGTTGCTAGGACAAATTGTTAATTCTACCTTCACAACACAAGGAGAATCTGCAGGAGCTCAAGCATGGTCATCTTTCGACACTTATTTAGCGCCTTTTGTTCGTTATGATCAACTATCATATAAAGATGTTCAACAAGCATTGCAAGAGTTCATATTTAACTTAAATGTACCTACTAGAGTTGGATTTCAGTGTCCTTTTTCAAATCTAACTTTTGATATCATTGCTCCAAAAACATTGAGAGATCAAAATGTTGTTTTTGGCGGAAAATTAATGCCGGAAACCTATGGAGATTTTCAATCCGAAATGGACATTATAAATCTCGCATTTTGTGACGTTATGATGGAGGGAGATGCAAAAGGAAGAGTCTTTACTTTCCCTATTCCAACTATTAATATAACGAAAGATTTTGATTGGGATAGTCCTGTAGTGGAAAAGTATATGGAGATTACATCGAAATATGGCATTCCATATTTTTCAAACTACATTAATTCGGATTTATCACCGGAAGATGCATTATCAATGTGCTGCAGATTAAGACTTGACACAAAAGAGTTAAGAAAACGCGGTGGAGGACTATTTGGTTCCAATCCATTAACGGGTTCTATCGGAGTTGTTACTATAAATTTACCAAGGCTAGCCTATTTATCGAAAACAGAATCTGAATTCTTTGCTAGATTACTAGAAAGTATAAACACTGCTAAAAAAAGTTTAGAAATAAAGAGAAATGTCATCGAAGAACAGACAGAGAAAGGTTTATACCCATATAGTTCTTCTTACTTAGCAAATATTAAATTGAAAAGTGGCTCCTATTGGTATAACCATTTTAATACTATTGGTCTAATTGGAATGAATGAGGCGTGTCAAAACTTATTAGGAATTGACTATGATTTAACTACCGCAAAAGGGCAAGAATTATCAATAAGAACCTTAAACTTCATGAGAGATGTTATCAAAGATTTCCAAGAAGAAACTGGACATTATTACAATCTAGAAGCTACTCCTGCAGAAGGTACTAGCTACAGATTGGCAAAAAAAGATAAAGATCGATATCCTAACATCATAACTTCAGGCGATGAAACACCGTATTATACGAATTCATCACAACTTCCTGTAGGTTTTACAGATGACATTTTTGAAACCTTAGATTTGCAAGATGAATTACAATCTCTTTATACTGGAGGAACTGTTCTTCATTTATATCTAGGCGAACGAGTTAAGGATACTCAAACTTCAAAAAATCTTATTAAAAAAGCTTTTACAAAATATAAACTCCCTTATATATCGTTAACACCAACATTTTCTATTTGTAATGATCATGGTTATATTTCAGGCGAACATTTCAACTGTCCTACATGCAATAAACCTGCTGAAGTCTATACAAGAGTGGTCGGATACTTAAGACCTGTTCAAAACTTCAATAAAGGTAAGAAAGCAGAGTACAAAGACCGAGTTAAATATGTAATTAAAGAAACTGTTGAAAATGTTGGAGACAAAAAAGCATGATTTTTGCAGGTATAACAAAATCATCTTTACTGGATTATCCAGGAAAAATTTCTATCGTATTATATACTCCTGGATGTAATTATAACTGCTTCTACTGCCACAATAGGCCAATTATAGAGGATTTAAGTGAGAAGGTATCAATTGACGAAATTTTTAATTTACTAAAAAAACGAGTAGGTTTGGTTGATGCTGTTGTGTTATCTGGCGGTGAGCCAACTCTACATTCCGATTTAATTCCTTTCTTAAAAAAAGTTAAAGAAATGGGATATTTAACAAAATTAGACTCCAATGGTAGCAACCCTGATGTTATTCAAAAATGCATCGATGAGGTGGCTATAGACTACTATGCGATTGATTATAAAGCTCCAAAAGATAAATACGTGGAAATAGCCAGGTCTTCAGCTAATCCTGAAGACGTGTTGAAGTCAATTAACATTCTTTATAGTAACAAAATGGACTTTGAAGTGCGTACAACTGTAATTCCGCAATTAAATTTGAATGATTTGATAAAAATGTGTGAAGAATTACCAGAAATTCCAAGATTCGTTTTAAATCCATACAATCCACCTTTACACTATTTGGAGGATGATTTTGAATTAATAAATGTTCCGCCTTACCCGGAATCGGTTATCTCAGATTATGCATTAACATTGAAACTGTATCAGCCAAATGTTATAGTTCCATTCTAATTTTCTCAATAAAAAAATCAGCTATAATTAGCTGATTATTTTTTTGATGGTGGAGGGGGACGGTTTCGAACCGCCGAACCCGATGGGAGCAGATT
>CAZUQS010000126.1:0-4602 GCA_964622615.1 uncultured Candidatus Izemoplasmatales bacterium
AAACGATTTACCTTTAGAGGAAAATCACTTGCGAATGGTAAATTTGATATTGAAGGTGTTACTGAACGAAAAGAAAGAGAAGACAAAGTAACATTTTTGTTTAAGGGCGACGTAAATAAAATAGTAAAAATTCTTTCGGGACTAAAATTAACTGACATAACCATTGAAGAACCAACTCTTGAAGAAATTTTCATGCACTACTATGAGTAGGTGATGAAATGAATATTTATAAATTTGAACTCTCAAATCTTAAAAAATCAATATTAATTTGGGGATTGTCTATCCCTGGCTTTCTACTATTTTACATGGCTTTTTTTCCAGCTATGGCTGCAAGCAACGGTGCATTTAATGACATAATGAGCAACATGGATGATAGATTTTTAAGGGCGTTTGGAATCATCCCTGAATTACCAATAGGGGAAATCTTGGGGTATTTTAATTTAACAATGGGTATGGTTTTGCTACCACTTGCTATTCAAGCATCAAATTACGGATTTTCTATATTAAGTGTGGAAGAACGAGAATTAACCGCGGATTTCTTATTAAGCAAACCAATTTCACGAACTAAAATCATCGTTTCTAAATTTCTTGCCGCACTAACCAGTTTATTAATTATTGATATTTTGTTAGCTGCTTCTACTATCATCGCTATAAATGCATTCAAAGGGGATGAAGTTGTAGAACTCAGAAATGTTATTATTTTGTTATTGTCTGTTCCTTTATTTCAGTTGACATTTATGAGTATTGGAATGGTCATATCTGTTTCTATCAAAAAGGTTAGTAGTGTACTAAATTTCTCTATGGGGTTAGGGTTTGGAATGTTTATCATTTCATCTCTAGGTGGAGTTATTAGTTCTGGTTATTTATTTTACTTAACTCCATTCAAACATTTTGATACTGCGTATGTGTTAATTAACGGTAGTTGGAATTGGAGTTTATTAGCAATATCAGTGTCTGTAATGGTATTATCTCTTGTAGCTAGTTATTTCTTGTATCTAAAAAGAAATATAGCTTCACTTTAGAAGGAGGATATTATGAATATAATTGCTAGAGAATTTAAAGCAAATTTAAAATCATTTATCATTTGGATTATTTCATTAAGCTTATTATTCTATGTTGCTAGCTTTGAGTTTGAAATGTTCCAAAATGATCCTCGCATTTTAGAGGCGTTTGAAACGTTTGATTATATATTCAATGCATTAGGTGGCATCCCAGATTTAACAACTGCTGCAGGTTATTTGAGTTTAGTGTCCTTATATCTATATATTCCGCTTGCTATATATTCTGCCCTGCTCGGTAGTAGGATTATCTCAAAGGAAGAACAAAATAAAACTGCAGAGTATTTGTTTACCTTACCAGTTTCAAGAAACAAAGTAATTGTAAGTAAATTCACTGTTGCTTTAACATATACCATTGTAATTAATATAATATCGATGTTGGTTTGTTTGTATTCTTTTGGAAGATTTAGTAATACATTAGATACATTTTCCATCTATATTGTAAATTTAGGTATAGCTATCTTATTAACCCAAATTATCTTTTTATCAATTGGGATGTTCCTATCAAGTGTCTTAAAGCAATATAAGAGATCAGGTGGAATCACAATCGGTATTTTAATTGGGACATTTATGATATCAATGCTAGTAGGGTTGGCTGAAAAAGCTGATGCATTAAAATACATTACACCTTTTCAATATTTTTCAGCTTCAGAAATGTTAACTGGTAATTTTGAATTCATATATATTTTGATAACAACTGTTATCATTGTTCTATCTTTTACTGGATTATTTATCTTTTACAAAAAAAGGGATTTATATATTTAGATGAATCTACTTTTAAAATGCACTTCAAAACTGGAAAAGACCTTGTTTCTGCAAGGTCTTTTCTTATACATAAAATTAGATAAAAAAAAGAAGACAAATGTCTTCTAATTATCTAATCATTTACAATAAGTCTCCATCAATGCTTGATATGCAACTTCATCGTTATCTTCTGGAATTACATCTTTCAATTCGTACAAACTCCAAAATTCTTCATGTGAATTATATTCATTAGGTTTAATGATTTTATACTCTCCCAATGTTTCTTGTTCTAAAAACAAGTCCTTCGTATAAGTTTCATAATTAATGTTATTGTCTGGGTATTCTACATTCTCAATTCTTTCGAATTGCTTTACAAGTGCATCTTTGCCTGTCAAATATAGAATATAACCATCCGATACTTTCATCCCAATTTTAAATGCTAGTGGGTTTCCTGGTTCCATTCTTAATGAAAAGAATTTATCGCCATAATACGCTCTTTTATCATTGTGGGGCGCGCCAAAATTCCATAGTGTATAAAATATTTGCGGATCAAAATCTTTTACGGTTTGAGGAAGAGGAATTATTTCTAATCCTGGTCCTTTACACATTGACAAAGACCAGCAAGCAAATTTCATAGGTTCATTCGATAAGTTGATTATTCTACTTTTTACTTTGATTAAGTTGCGTTCTTCAAAAGTAACACTAATAATCAATTGCTTATTCGTTGCTGTTTGCTTCTCTTGAATCAAATCGATTCCTCGATCTGTTTTAATAACCTCAACCGGATTGTTATCTGGATAATAGGTAGAATAATCCTCAGGGCTACTCCATAATCTGTGGCCACCATATGCGTGCCACGTTGCACCTTCATAAAAAATGTCATCCAATTGCTTCCCAGAAAGATATCCTTCATCTTTTAAGTCTTCCCAAAAAACATTTTCGCCATCTAATCTTCTAAAACTTATGATTCTTGGTCCTACTTCTAAAGTCGCAATAATTTCTAAATAATCATTGGATACTTTTAAACATTTTCCAAATTTCTTATAATTTATTTCTTTATATAATAATTTCATAATTTTACTCCAATCTTTTAGTATGACTATATCAATAATATCATAAAATGTCAATTAGTATTTGTCTAAGGAATAGGTAGCGTAAGTGATTGTTTCATTGCTAAATTTAGCTGGTTCATCAACATATCCTTTAAATTGAAACCCCAACCGTCTTGCAAGCCGTATGGAGGCTATATTACCTTTATGAGTCCAAATATCAAACACGGCAAACTTTAGTTCTTGATTACAATAATCCATTACTGCTTGAATCGCTTCAACCATGTATCCCTTACCCCTGTTTTTAGGATAGAGACTATAGCCAAATTCAATAGAATTTAAATCGAAATCTACATTCCAAGTTGATATTGTCCCCAAGGCTTCATCTGTGGTTTTGTCACATATCATCCAAAAGAGTGATGTTTCAAGATGATGTTTGAACATCTTGTCAAAAAAAGTTTGCACATCATCCATTGATTTAGCGACCTTATAATCAGCAAAAGGAAAATTATTTTTATCCTTTAAATATTCAAATTGATACGAATAATCTAAATTCTTAGGCAAACGTAATATTAATCTATTCGTCTCTAATTGTCTATATGATAACATGATTCATATTCTCCTTTTATTTATGAAGTTCACGACAATGAGTATGATTGATATAAAAATAAAACTAAACTTTAAAGTGGTGAAAATACCACAAATACTTGCAAAAAATGTATTCACTCCACTTGATAATTGAATATCAATAATTAGGTTCTCTAAAAAATCAAAAAGCATCGCAAACAATGGTGCTAAAATAAAATATTGATTCTTGTTTCTAATTCCTCTTGAAAGAATAAGAACAAGTGTTGGGTAAAATGTTAGGATAAACAAATAGTCAATATAATGTGTGACTGAATAGTATCCAGCTTGGACCTCAGGAATATTAACTAACGTTTCAAAAAATGTATCTCCCGAATAATAAAAAACCAAATCTAGCATGTATTTAGAATCAAATTCAGACTGAATACCAAAGATATTAGTCCCCATAAGCAAATAGCAAAAAAAGCTAATTGCAGCTAACCATATAATCATATTATTCGCATTATTTTTTTTGATCCCATCCACAAATCTATTGAACAAGTTACCCACCTCATATCTATTAATATTATATGTTACAAATATACAAAATATATATATCTTAAAAGAGTTTTATTTACAATCTCTCTTCTTCAATTTTTCTTATTAAATCTTGAACTTTAGCTTTAATTAAATCTCTTGTATGTACAAAGTCTACTTTCGGACCTCCACTTGGATCATCTAGTCCCCAGTCCTCTCTATGTTTCGTTGGTATAAATGGACACTCTACTCCACAACCCATCGTTATTAATATATCTAAAGAGCTCGGTATCGATTCCAAAAGTTTACTACTTGCATACCTCATATCGATGTTTAAGTCTTCCATTACTTCTATTGCAAGGGGTTTTGGACTTGGATACGCTTGTGTTCCTGCAGAGTACACATCAAATGTTGCACTAGCATAGTGTTTCATAAATCCTTCTGCCATGATGCTTCTACAACTATTATGTGTACATATAAAAGCAATCCTTTTTTTCATATGAACTTCACCCCCATTTCTACATAACACATATATTTTAACGATATAAGCTAATATGTACAAGTCCTTATCCTAATTTAGTTACTATTTTAAAAAAAGAGAGAAGAAAATTCTTCTCTCATGCTTTCTTATAATGTTCCAATTTCTTCCA
>CAZUQS010000127.1:0-4589 GCA_964622615.1 uncultured Candidatus Izemoplasmatales bacterium
CTTCCAACGCCTTTGGTGGAGCAAGCTTTACAAGTGCAAGTTTCGATGTAGCATCGATTGCTGCATTAACACCTGCAGAAAGAGATATTGTACTCAATTCGATGATTGTTCGTAATATTTTAACAGACGAGCTTGAAATAATGATGTTAGCGGATGACCCAATTGAAACATACTGGCCAGCTAATTCAGATTATGAATTAAGCAATCCATTATTGTTCTTGACAGAAGCCGGAATCAATAACGTTTTAACGTATTACGGTTTAATTTAATTTCATAAGAGGAGAGCAATTTTGCTTTCCTCTTTTTTTTGTTTATGTTATAATATGTTTCGACAAATATTTTGGAGGACAAGATGAAAAAACTATTACTATTCATATCAATATTTCTATTTGGTATTACATTTGCTGGTTGTTCGTTAAACAGTATTGCAATAACAAGTGAAACGACGATTGGCACCACAGGAAGTACTACAGTTGAGACAACATCTACAACCACAGAGGCGACAACGACTGCAATAAGCACTTTTACAACAGAAGCGACTACGTCTACGGTTTCTACTCAAATCACAACACAAGAGCATACAACGGCATCTACAACAACTGCGGCGACTACTTTGCCGACGACAGCTGTCACAACGTTGCCAACTACAGTAACTAGCACAACACCTCCTACTACGGTAGAACGCTATCAAACAATCAGACTATTTTCCATGAATGATTTTCATGGTGGCACATATAGTGACATTGAAAATCTAGAACAAATAGGTTCTTATATGAAATATCAAAAACAGACATATGAGAATACAATCATTTTAGCTGCTGGAGATATTTTTCAAGGAGCTGCATTATCGAATTATTATTACGGGGAACCTATTGTAGAGGCATACAATAACATTGGATTTGATGGTTTCGTTTTAGGAAATCATGAATTTGATTGGGGAATTGATAAAATACTAAAATATAGAGATGGTATTAATACAGAAGACAATGCTGAAATGTCTTATCCTATTTTAGCGGCTAACATTGTTTATATAGATTCAGGGGAACCTTTAGAAAATACGATTCCTTATATCATAAAAGAATTTAACGGGATAAAAGTTGGTGTTATTGGAATAATTGGAAATGTAATAGATTCCATTTCAGCTTCTAGAGTTCAAAACATTGAATTTTTAGATCCAACTGATACTGTATACGATTACGCATTGGAACTAAGATCCAATCAAGACTGTGATATCGTTGTTGTATATGCACATTCGGGATCCAGTATTAATCATGAAATAGCTACATTTACGGGAGATCATTATGTAGATGCTGTATTCAATGGACATACTCACCAAAGCGAAGCTAGTACAATAAGTAGAGCTGTTGGAGAATCTCTTGTTTACGCGCAATCTAGTAATTCCGATTCCTCATTATTTTCAAAAATAACATTAGTATATGATACCCAAATTGATGAAGTCATTACCGTTTCTGCAGCCAATATTAGTTGGAGTGAAATCCAATATGAAGTAGATACAGAAATCGAATCACTATTAGATGAATTTCAAAATGATTCTGTGTACACTGCATTTGTTTCACAAGAGCTAACGGAAGTAAGTAATTACTACAATCGTAGTGATTTATCTACTTGGGGAGCTTCTGTTGTACGTGATTATGCACAAGTAGATGTTGGAGCTATAAACTCAGGTGGGTTCCGTAGCACGATGCCTTCAGGTATGCTTACGATGGGAAACATGATTGAAATTTATCCATTTGATAATTATATAAAAACCAGTAGGTTAACTGGAAGACAATTATTGGATTTTTATGAAAATATTATAGATTATGGGGACGATGTTGTATTTGATGATGGGTTGACTTATAACGGATCAAATTTGTACATTGATGGTGTTCTTGTTCAAGCAACCACTCTATACACAATAGGAGCTGTCGATTATATTTTTGACAAAGACTACTATGCATTCTTAGATGGGCAAGATATTACTCAAACAGTATTATTAATGAGAGACTTACTAGTAGAAGATTTACTAGCAACCGATGGATCGTTTAATCCATATAATGGAACTAGTTTCCAAGATCTATCCGTGATATATGATCCAAACTTTTTCAGAGACTTAAGAAGAAGAATTAGTATATAGGATTGTTTTTAATAACATTATAAAAGTGTAGACATTCAAATCTACACTTTTTTTTGATTTGTAAAAAAAAAAATAACCTATTTTGAAGGTTATTTTACATGGTCTAATGGATTTAAGTTATAATCTATAGCACTCAATTTGCCTTGGTCATAGACAATGTGATTCAAAGAACAGTTGTGAAGTTGAGATCCATAAGTAAATTCCTCAATTAATTGAATAAGTATCGCTTTAATCACATGTGAGTGGGTTACAACTAATAATTTTCTATCTGGATATTTTTCACAGATATCAATCAATGCATTGTACACCCTAACTTCTAACACTTCATTTATTTCCATATTGGGAACCAAGCCTCTTTTAATTAGATAGTAGTAATCATCATTGATTTCTTTACCATCGTAATCGCCAAAATTGCGCTCGATTAGACCTTTATCTAGTACAATCGGACGTTTCGTAACCATTCCTTTGGTTACTAACTGTGCTGTAGTATGCGCTCTTTTTAGTGGTGAACTTATCACTAAATCAAACGTTATTTGGTTTTCTTTCAAATATACTCCAGTTTTCGTAGCTTGACGAATCCCATTCTCATTCAAAGGGTTGTCCATTCTGCCTTGGACGATGAAGTTTTTGTTTGCATCTGTTTCTGCATGTCTCATTAAAATTATATCATTCATAGTATCACCAAAAGTATTATATCAAAAAAACCACATTTGTAAAACGAAGTTTTTCTGTAAGTGTTTTCAATGTGGGGATATTTCCATTTACAATACCCTTGAATAATAGTATAATAGGACTACAAAAGTGAGGTATTATTATGAGAATGGTAGACATTATAGAACGAAAAAGAATGGGATTTGCTAACACAGAAAAAGAAATCGATTTTGTGATTGATGGATATGTGAATGGAGCAATTCCAGATTATCAAGTAAGCTCATGGTTAATGGCAATCTTTTTCCAAGGAATGACAGATGATGAATCATTTTTCCTTACAAAAGCAATGTTATATAGTGGTGATGTTATTGATTTAAGCATGGTTAAAGGTGTGAAAGTTGATAAGCATTCTACTGGTGGTGTTGGCGATAAAACGACTCTAGTACTAGGACCTTTAGTAGCTAGTCTAGGAGCGAAATTAGCTAAATTATCTGGTAGAGGGTTGGGACATACTGGTGGTACTTTAGACAAAATGGAATCTATTCCAGGACTTAGTATATCTATCCCAGAACATAAATTTATTGATCAAGTAAATGAAATTAATATAGCTATAGCTGGACAAACAAAGAAAATTGTTCCTGCAGATAAATTATTATATGCATTGAGAGATGTAACGGGAACCGTTCCATCAATACCTTTAATTGCATCAAGTATTATGTCCAAAAAACTAGCAAGTGGTGCAGACGTAATCTGCTTGGATGTTAAAATTGGTGATGGGGCATTCATGAAGACCATTGAAGACGCAGAAGAATTGTCTAAAATCATGGTTTCAATCGGGAATTCATTTGGCAAAAAAGTAACTGCGTTTATCACCAATATGGATCAACCTTTGGGAATGACAATTGGAAACCGGTTAGAAGTTCGAGAAGTGATTGATACTCTAAATGGAAAAGGACCAAAAGATCTTGTAGAATTGTGCGTTGATATTGCATCCTATATGATTTTCTATGCAGAAAAAGCAACGTCCATTGAAGAAGCAAAAGTAAAAGCTAGAGAGCAATTAAATAATGGCCAAGCATATGCGAAATTCCTACAGTTTGTGAAAGCACAAGGCGGTAAAATTGGCGATATTAACAAATTAATTCAAGTTGAAGAAATCGTACCATATTACGCTAGAAAATCAGGATATATCAAACAAATTAAAGCGTTGAATATTGGACTTGCTTCTATGAAACTTGGTGGTGGTAGAGAAACCAAAGATGATGATATCGATCCAAACGTAGGTATTGAACTACATAGGAAAGTTGGAGATTACGTGTCAAAAGGAGATTTACTACTCAATATCTATCGTAATAAAGCAATAACAGATGATATTATTAGTCTATTAGACGATGCATATGTCCTTGTTGAAGAAAAAATAGCAGTGCCTGTTACAATTATGAAAATAATTAGCTAAAACAATTGGCTTAATTGAAACATAATGTTATAATATAACATAGATAAGGGGAGCTAGGAGAACCTGGCTGAGAGTATAACTATTCTGTTATTGACCTTACCTGATCTGGATAATGCCAGCGTAGGAGTATATTTTTTAAACTCATTAGGTCCCTTATAATATAGGGGACTTTTTTTGTTCCTATACAAAGGAGCTTATCATGAAAAAACAAAGAATAAGAATTATTACAGAGATTGCGGTGCTAGTGGGAATTGCTTTGGTGTTAGACATCATTGCTGGACTATTCTCACCATTTAAGTTTGGGGGATCCATATCTCCAGCAATGCTTCCAATCTTTATCATTGC
>CAZUQS010000128.1:0-4573 GCA_964622615.1 uncultured Candidatus Izemoplasmatales bacterium
AAAAATAATAGACTTTTTTCTGATCATGTTTGTCTAGTAGTTTATTTGTTTTGATCCAATCTTTCGATATTTCCTCCCGTACTAAAGTTCCTAATATATTATATCTTTCTCTTATAGTAGAGTTGTTCATATCCTTTAAATATGTGCTTGTCAACCTTTGCTTAAAGTTTGTAGCAAAGCTATCTTTTGTTTTAAAAACTCCTGTTATCATAAAGCCACCTCATAACTTATTATATCATTTTTTCGAAGGAAAAACGGAACAATTGACTCTGTTACCGTTTTCAATTTAGTTGGATAATTTTATATAGTTCGATATATTCTTTTGCGGTATTTTCTAATGAAAATCTTGACCTCATTGCATTTATGATTACTTGCTCCCAATCCGGTCTGGATTTGGAAAAAATGTGAAATGCATTATGGATTTGGAAACTTAAATCTCGAGAATCATAATTAAAGAACTTGAATCCATTTCCTCGTTTGCTGGATAAATCATAACCCTCAATGGTGTCATTTAAACCACCAGTTTGTCTTACAATTGGAATCGTTCCATACTTCATTGCAATCATTTGTCCAATCCCACATGGTTCGTATCTTGATGGCATTAAGAACGCATCACAACCCGCATAAATATAACTAGGTTTCGTTGCATCATATCCCAAATTTATACTAACCTGATCAGGAAATTTTTCTTTTAAATTCCTCAATGCATTCATATAGGTTTCATCCCCTATACCAAGGATTACAAACTGCACTTGATGATTATTCAATATATCATACAACGCAGGAATCAAAATATCAAATCCTTTTTGCTCCACGATTCTAGTAACCATACCTAGCACAAAATATTCTTCACCAACTAAGATTCCCATTCTTCTTTGCAAATCTTTTTTGTTTGCTTTTTTTGCTTCAAAGACATTCACAAGAGTGAATCTCATTTCAATCTCTAAATCAGATTTTGGAGATATATCCGATTCTAATCCATTTAATACTCCATAGAAATCTCGATCTCTACGATTGATAACGTCCACAAGATTTTTACTGTAATATTCATATTTCAATTCATCTCTATACGTTTCAGATACCGTAGATATCTTTGTAGCATTTAATAATCCTATTTCCATAAAGTTTATTTTGGGTTGCATAAATCTATCATTATTTTGAATACCTAATTTTGTATAGATATCAGAACTAAATATACCTTGATACTCGATATTATGTATCGTCATTAACGTCTTAATATCGAGATTATGTTCTTTTAGTAACACAGGCATTAACCCCATGTGCCAATCATGTATATGAATCACATCTGGAGATTGATCTAGAACTTCCATGAAATATATAACGCATTTGGTAAAGAATGCAAAGCGATCTCCATCGTCTTCGTAACCATATATCTCTTCACGATCAAAGAAATCATAAGATTCCACAAAATAATATGTTGTGTTTTGATTTGTTAACGAGTATAAATTCACTCGATATATTTGTTCGTCATACTCAATTTTATTTGCTGCTCTTAACTCTAAGAATAACTCATATTTGCTTTTGATTACTGGATACAAAGGCATAATCACTTGTGATTTAATTCCTTGTAAACTCAGTTGAGTTGCAAGTCCTCCTACAACATCTGCTAATCCACCAGTTTTTACATAAGGGAAGCATTCTGAAGCAACCTGTAAAATCGCTAAGCTATCATTAGACACTACAACTTGTTTCTTTTCTGACACAAATAATTTGTCAGGATTGCCTTCGACTACGGAATCCTCTAAGACTTGTGTTTCCTTGTCCAAAACGGAATACTCAATTCTTGAGTTTTCTTTTATTCTGCACTGATTCATAATTACAGCATTAAAGACTTGTGCACCCTTTTCAATATGAACTTTACGCCCAATGACAGAGTTACTTACTTCTCCTTCTATATAAGCCCCTGATGCGATGATAGAATTCGTAACCACCGCCTCGTCCCCATATCTAGATGGTGCAGACATGGTTTCTTTTGAAAAAATAGGTCGATCTTTTTTGAACCATTCTTTTCGAACATTTTTGAACAACATTTGCATATTAGCTTCATATAATTCCTTCGCTGAATTGACAAAATAACTAGAAGCATTCAAAACATATATATATTTCTTAATATTCGGTGCATAGTCAAAAACATCAGATAAATTACGAAACTGAATTTGATCATAATTATTCACATATTCTAGTAAAAGTTTTTTTGATAGAACATACGTTTTCAACCTGGTCTTATCATGAGAAAGAATCTCAGTGATATCTGCATTCTCCTCCAAATGAGAATCCAAAAATACATTATAATCCACGTTCCAAACAATATTTGCTGGGGATATAATGACATACTCTTGATTGGATCTTATAAAGTACTCCATATGTTCATACATTCTTTGAAAACTTATCGAGTCTTCAAAGGTTAGATTTAAACTCTTTGGTGGAAGAATAAATATTCCGTCATGTCTTCTATTTAAATCCCACCTGTCACCTGAACCAATGTGGTCCGACAACGATCTATAATTTCCATACGGAAAAATAGACACGTTTGTGATTCCTGAATTCTTACAGTTGGATAATGTAAAATCAATCAAACGATATTTCGCTCCAAATGGTAAAGCCCCAGGAACTCGATGTCTCGTTAATTTTGAAAAATTTCCCTTTATCGTTGCGTCTATCACCATAAACAAGTTATTCACAAATCTCACCTACTTCCAATAGGTTATCATCTGTAATCAGGGTAATTTCAGCTTTGTCGCAGTGATAGCACTCCGGTATAATAACACCTTTATTTACAATAACTTTTTTTAGAAAGGAATTGTACCCAATTACAACATTCGGTAAAATAACGGAATCAATCACCTTCGCTCCAGCTTCTACTATTGATTCATATGCTATGGAAGAGTGATTCACAAATCCATTGATCAAACATCCATCAGCAATCACAGAATTGATTACTTTTCCTTTGGATAATATAACATGTGGATTAAGGTTCAATGATTTTGAATAAATTGGTAAGTTGTGAGAAACATTTAATCCTAAAAACATAGGATTATTCAATAAATCCATATTCGCTTTATATAATGATTCTATCGTTCCAACATCTCTCCAATATCCATCAAATTTATACAGTGATACTGCTTTCCCTGCTTGAATGCTTTTTGGGATGATATTTTTCCCGAAGTCGATATCTTCGTCGCTTGCTTTATCTAACAATTCTTCTAACACATCTACAGAAAAAATATAAATACCCATTGACGCCAGATTGCTTTCTGGATTTGCTGGTTTTTCTTGGAATTTCGTTACTCTTGACCGCTCATCGCAGGTTAAAATACCAAAACGACTAGCTTCTTTTAAATCAACTTCCGTAGCTCCAATCGTAATATCAGCATTATTTTTTATGTGATGGTCTAACATTGTTTGATAATTCATTTTATAAATATGATCACCAGAAAGTATCAGCACATATTTTGCCTTATAACTTTTGATAAAATGAAAATATTGTTTAATTGCATGAGCAGTTCCTTTTTGCCACAACACATTATCTCTTTGCGAATATGGTGTTAAAAAACGGATTCCTCCATCTAAAACATCCAAATCCCAAGAACCCCCACTTCCAATATAATACATCAATTCAAATGGTTCGTATTGTGTGACGATACCACACACATCAATATTACTGTTGGTTATATTACTAAGGGTAAAATCAATCAAACGATATTTCGCACCAAAAGACACAGCCGGTTTGGCTGTTTCTTTTGTTATGTCAGCTAGTCTTGTTCCTCGTCCTCCGACAAGAATCATTGAAATCATCGTTTTTTTCATATCTTATCCTTTGTATTTCAATATAGTAATTGATAATGGGGCAACTTTCATGTCAATGGATTGCTGATAACCATGATTATTCACTTCCATTGTGGGAATTGCAGATCCATTATACATATTTGATCCTCCATAGATGTCTTTGTCCGAATTTAGAATTTCTTCATATTTTCCCGGTTTTGGCACACCTATTTGAAAATGATCATAAGCAATTGGGGTCATATTTAATACCACAATGGCGAAGTCATTCTCTGATTTTCCAAATCTTGCATATGAAAAGATTGATTGATCATAATTGGATTGATCAATCCATCGAAATCCAGCTGGATTATGATCCAATTCATAAAAACATGTATGATGATTATAAACTTGATGTAAATCTCTAAAGAATTTGTTCGCTCTTTGATGCAAAGGATATTCCAATAAGAACCAATCAAGTTCTTCTTTATCTTTCCATTCATGCATTTGAGCAAACTCTCCACCCATAAATACGAGTTTTTTACCAGGGTGTGTAAATTGCAGTCCTAAAAGAACTCTATAATTGGCAAACTTTTGCCAGTAATCTCCTGGCATTTTATCAAGTAATGATTTTTTACCATGTACTACCTCATCATGAGATAACGGCAAAATAAATCGTTCTGAATAGGTATACACCAATCCAAACGTGATTAGGTCATGGTGAAATTTCCGGTATATCGGATCTTTTTCAAAATACTTTAAGGTATCATTCATCCATCCCATATTCCAT
>CAZUQS010000129.1:0-4560 GCA_964622615.1 uncultured Candidatus Izemoplasmatales bacterium
CTAGATAGTGCTAGAGGAAGAATTTTCACCTATGACTTCGAAGGAAATCTGTTATATGTTGCTGGACAATTAGGTAACTTAACAGAAGAAAATAGTTATGAAAGAGACACATTTTTAAATCCAACTGCTTTGACGTTTTACGATAACAAAGTATTGGCAGTAGATTCTTTGAATAAGAATTTGGTTGTATTTGGTTATACGGACTTTGGATTGCTTGTGAACCAAGCAATTGAGCATTACTATCAAGGTGATTATCAAGCTGCTAAAGATAGCTGGGAAGACGTATTGATATTGAATACGAATTATTACTTGGCATACTCAGGAATAGCGAAAGCTGAATTGAGAACAGGCAACTATGAAAGAGCCATGGAATATGCAAAATTAGGGTATGATGATTATACATTTTCAAGCGCATATCAACCATATCGCTATCAACAATTAGTAGTTATTGTCCCATTCATAATCGGTGGTGCAATGGTCATAATTATATATTCCTTTTTTAAAAACATTAAAAGAGCTGTTAATAGAGCCAGGGAGGAAGAGGATTTTGAATAACTTTTTTTCTAAAACTATGGAATTTTTTAGAAAATTAAATCTAAGCGTCAAAATCAAAACCTTTTACGCTGATTGTTTTAAGATGCCAATACACTTGATGGTTTATCCAATTCAAGGTTTTGACGATTTTAAACGTGAGAAAACATCGAAAGGCTATGTAGCTTGGTTCTATTTAGTGATGATGATTTTAGCACAAACAATCGCTTATAATGCAAATAGAATTTTAGTAAACAAAAACAACCCCAAGGACTTTAGCTTGTTCGTTACAATCGCTTTAATATTATTTCCAGTATTTATCGCTGTAATCGCGAACTGGGCATCGACTGCTTTGATGGATGGAAAAGGAACGATGACCGAGATTTTTCGAGTTGTTACCTATGCATTTTTCCCATATGTTTGGTTGGGATTACTAGCTACATTAATCAGTAATTTTATTACAGTAGATGAAATAATATTTGTATCATTTTTCCAAATTTTAGGAATCGGATTAACCGTTTACATGATGTTTTTTGGTTTAATGGGAATTCATGAATTTGGTTTAATGAAAACAATTATGATGATTGTTTTCACCATTGTAGCTATCGCAGTAATATTATTTATGATATTGTTATTTTTCTCATTATCTCAACAACTATGGACATTTATTAAGTCGATATATGACGAATTCACCATGAGGTTTTTATGATGGGACATATAAAAAATAAAAAAGATACATTCCAATTATATTCCACATTACCTTGGCATGGTAAATTAAAAGTTAATGTTTCTAACTGGTTTGATAAAAACATCTTACATTTTCATTTTCCTTGGAAGAAATTCATTGGTTTGCTTGTCATATTATTCGTTGGAGGAGGTCTGTATTTATTCGTCACCTTGAGTCAAACAGATTTTCCAATAAGAGAATCATATGATAAAAACAATTTTATGTCTTCGAATGATTTAATTGAAGATTTAGGAAGTACTACAACATTAGAAAATAATTATTTTGAATTTGTGTTAGATAACAACAAAACTACGTTTTCTATACATGATAAACAAACAGATCAATATTGGCATTCAAATCCAGATACTACATCTAAGCGATTTTTAAATCCATTAAAATTGTACTATGTAGGAAGTCTCGGAAAAGTCACACAAATTAGTGTAATTGATCAAGCAGTAGATTATGGAGATTATTCTGTTAAAATAACGGACAATGCTTTAGAAGTTTTATACATGGTCGGAGGAAAGAAAGAAGTAGACAGCAATGATTTCCCAACGATTATTTCGGCAGAAAGAATGGAATCAATATTATTGTCAAAATTAGAAGAAGGGTCTACAGAATACAGAAGAATCACGCAACAAGCTTTCGTTTCAGGAGAAGTAAATGGAGTATTAGTTTGGAAATTGAAAAACGGAATCCAACGATCTATTTTGACGGAACTGTATCGAATATTTTATGATGTTTGTGGGTATACAGAAGAAGACTTATTGTATGATCAAGAAGCGAACGGAATTTTAGTTGAAGATAAATATCCATATTTCGAAATCGCAATTCGATATGAATTGAGTGAGAATGGATTGGTAGTAACTCTTGTAAATGATTCTATTGTTGAAAAAGAAAAATATCCACTAGCGTATATAGATGTACTACCTTATTTTGGTGCTGGATTGGAAACGGATGAAGGATACATATTCGTTCCTGATGGGAGTGGCGGATTAATTGATTTTAACAATGAAAGATCGTTTGCACTACAATATAATAAACGTATTTATGGAAAAGACTATGCTCAGTTTCGAGAAACTATGACGGAGGAAACGCCGCAGATTCGGCTTCCTGTCATTGGAGTAAAGAAAAATGATTACGGATTTATTTCCATCATCTCTCAAGGAGCAGAGATGACTAATATTTTAGCAAATAACAGTACGGATGATAATCCGTATAATCAAGCATATTATCGTTACAACATAAGAGAAGGAGACGTGTATCAATTTACGTCAATTAATTCATCTGTATCGATTATAAAATGGACAGATGATTTCAATACTCAAGATCTTGTTTTGAACTATATATTTATTGAAAACAATGATGTTACATACAATGATATGGCTGACAGTTATAGAGAATACCTGATAGAAGAAGAAATTTTAGAAGATAAGGATTCTACTGATACGCCTACCATAGATTTAACCTTATTAGGTGGATATACAAGTGATGAAAATTTCATTGGAATCCCTTATGAAACTGTTCGAAGTCTAACCAACACGGACGAAGCCTTGCTGTTATTGCAAGCCTTAGTTAATGATGGTGTTACGGATATAAATATGTTTTACAAAGGGCTTTTTAATGAAGGATTAAAATCACAATACTTAGGTGATATTTCTTACGATAAAAGGACAGGATCAAAAAAAGACATACAAGAATTATCAGATACCTTAACAGCTATGGGAATTCATTTCTATCCTGAAGTATTTGTGAATACTGCATATACAGATAAGGGGATTAATGAATCAAGTATGGTCATAAGAAGTGTATTTGGTAAAACTGTATACAACTATGCTTACAACCCTGCATCGCTTTATCAGGATACATCCACAAGAAAATGGTATACATTGTTACCTAGCACCTATGATACAGCGCTATCAAGCTACCATAAAAGCTTTGATTCGATTGGTATTACAAGTATTGCATTCACAGATTTTGGGAATCAACTGTATGGTAGTTACAAGAAAGGTGAAGTTGTTTTCAGTTATGATACGAGTAAGATTTTTATAGATAGCATGAATGAATTGGGACTAGAAAACACGATGTTTCGGACTCCTAATTTGTATGCAATTCCTTACGCATCAGTCATTACAGATATCAGTTACTCTTCTAGTAATTATCAAATTATCACAGATAGTGTTCCGTTTTACCAATTGGTGTTCAGTGGATATTTAGACTATTCGTCTACCCCATTCAATACATCTGATCAACATTCGTATCAATATAATGTTATGAAAGCAATCGAAACTGGATCAAATATCTCCATTGAATGGTCTTATAATTCTACTATCGATTTGGTGGACTCAGAGTATTCTATCTATTATTCAACTTATTATTTGAATTGGTATGAAAAGGTGCTAGAAACATATGCGGAATTAAGTGATTTGGGTATCTATCAAAGCAACTTAATACTTCATGAAATATTGAGTGACGATGGATTAGTTACAAAATCTGTTTATGCCAATGACACAGAGATTGTATTTAATTATAGGGATACTGCCTATAACTATAGCGGAACGATGATCACTGCAAATCAATATCTTGTTACTAAGGAGGAGACGTGATGACAAAACGTACTAGAAAAGAAACGTTTCTTTCTCCAGAACAGATTCAATTACAAGTTACTAAGAAACAATTAAAAAAAGACAAACTGAATAAAAAATACGAACGTTTGACGGATACTTACGTAAGTTTAAGTCAAAGCAAAAAGGAAAAATTCGCAGCGAGAATTCGAATAAACAAAAAGCGAGGAAGACTTAAGAGTAAAATCCAACACCTGAAAAATGAGTTGCATTATTTGCGACTTGGAAACATAAAAAACGAGTCATTCTTTAAGAAATTAAATAAGAAATTCAAACAGTTGCCATACCAAAAGCAAAAACAGATTTTTGGCATGCTGTTTGTACTCCCTTGGTTTATTGGGTTTCTATTGTTTTTTGCAAAACCATTATATACAACACTCTGGTGGAGCTTAAATGATATGTCTCCAATTCAAGGAGGGGGATTCACATTTTCATTCGAAGGCATAGGAAATTACATAGATCTATTTACAAGTGAGACATTAGCTGGTACAACAGTGGCTGAAATACTTACGAAATCTGTGATTGATATTGTAATCAATCTGCCTACAATTTTAATATTTAGTATATTTATAGCGGTACTGTTGAACACGAGATTTAAAGGGCATCAACTTGTCAAAGCAATATTCTTCATTCCAGTTATTTACAATATGACTGTGATAAACAACACATTATCAGGAA
>CAZUQS010000130.1:0-4555 GCA_964622615.1 uncultured Candidatus Izemoplasmatales bacterium
ACCATTATTATTTCCATCTATGAAGGAAGCTTCAATATCTGTAGGTATACAAACATCATCTCCAATTAGATATTGCGTATAAATTGTTCCACAATACGAAGTCATACCATTTGCATTATCCACTTTGTCAGAAATCAGTCTAGAAGTATACTCTTTATTGTTGATACTTTCGTACATTGAGATCCCAGCATTCTGTGCCATCCTGTCAACAGTAAAGGTAAAATTCCCAACAACTTCTCCATAGTATGATATTGCAAATATTAGAAAGGTTAGAACCGCGCTTACTATAATGCCAAGCCGACTCGCTTTTGCGACTCTGGCCGCTCTAGAAGCTGCGATAACGCGTTCAGCTAACTTCACTTTTTG
Organism: uncultured Candidatus Izemoplasmatales bacterium; assembly: GCA_964622615.1. Classification (GTDB taxonomy): domain Bacteria; phylum Bacillota_I; class Bacilli_A; order Izemoplasmatales; family Hujiaoplasmataceae; genus 4572-104. Next base: position 367 of record CAZUQS010000130.1, read on the forward strand.
GCTCATATCATAAGCACCCTCCTATCCTTACGGATGATAATAACTTTTAGTAAATAAAAAAGCCATCATCCCGGATTGGTTGCATTTTCGATTTCTCACATGCACCATGAGAAATAAAAAATGCCCTTATCCATAATAGATAACGGCAACTGGCTACCATCTTTCGAAGGCCCTATAGCTTTGCGTCACCAACTTTCGCTGGCTTTGCTCTTTACAGTGTTAGTATATAATATTCTTTTTCGTTTGTCAAGCGATATATGTTTTTTATTTCATTTTTTTAGAAAAAGGGGTGTTTCAGCCGTTTTTTTTAGCTAACCATCCCTTTTTCTTTTAAAAAATGTATATCAAAGAGAAAAAATTTATATCACATACTTGGTGTTTTTTACTAAGAAGAACCCTGTAACTAAGCTAGTAAAAATCAACGGGTTCTCATACATGGATGCGTGTCCCACATCCGGTAACTTGATCCAATATGCGTTATCTATATGATTATATAAATACTCTTGATCTTTCATCGGAGTTAACGTATCTTGTTCTGCTGATATAATCATAATCGGTACTTTTAAAGAACTTAACTTATTCCTAACATCATATGCTTCCGCAGATAATGTTAATCGTTCCATGGCGTCCAAGAAATCTGGATTGGAGAATACCGGTAGCAAGATGCGTTCTCTCGCTCTCATCCAATCTAATTTTTCATCATAGTATTTTTCGGAATATATGACTGGAATTGTAACCTTATAATATAAAGCACCGTCTCTGGTCGCTCCTGCTCTCATCCAACCATCCCCGATGTCTCTTAACCAAGGCGTTGTATAAGCTGCAGAATTGAACAGCATTAAACGTTCAACATATTCTTGATATCTGCAGGCAAATGCCAAAGCTGCATTCCCTCCATATGAAATACCAACAATATTTATTTTCTTAATGCTTAAAAAATCAAATAATGCTTTTAATAAATCGATTTGTATTTCATGAGTGTATGACTCTCCAATTAATTTATGAGACTGTCCTTGGTCAAAGAAATCCAAACGCAGGACATGGAATTGTTCTTTGAACGTATCCATAAATGGAATCCATGATTTTGTTGACATCATGATTCCATTTAATATAACCATCTTTGGTTTTAGTGGATCTCCATCCAATTCATAGAAAATATTTTTCCCATTGTAATTAAAAATGCTCATTAATAAAACCTTCTCTAATTGCTTCTTTTTGCAACACATCTCTAAATCTAGGGTGAGCTATAGAAATAAGCAATTTGGCCCTTTCCCTTATATTCTTTCCTCGCAAACAAACCATTCCATATTCGGTAACAACATAATCAACATCGTTTCTAGATAAGGATACAGCTGCCCCTGGTTTTAAAGTAGTAACGATTTTAGATACTTCTTCTTTTTCTCCTGTTTCTTTATTTCTTATCCTCGCTGTAGAGTATAACGATATAAATGAGCGTCCGTTCTTTGCGTTTTGTGCGCCTACAGCAGTATCGGTTTGTCCACCGGTTCCAGAGAAGTGTCTAGTTCCTATAGATTCACTACAGCATTGGCCTGTTAGGTCAATCTCTAGTGTGGAATTTATCGATACTTGATTATCGTTTAATCCAATGATAGCAGGGTCATTTACATAGTTTCCTCTTAACATCATCACTGCGGGATTTTGATCAATGTAATCATACATCTCTTTTGTACCTAATGCGAAGCAACAAACGACCTTGCCTTTGTGCAGGGTTTTTTTCTTGCCATTGACTACTCCCGCTTTTAACAAATCAATCATGCCACTCGTAAACATCTCTGTGTGAATACCCAAATCTTTCTTGCTCATCAATGCTCTAGCAACTGCATTTGGAATTCCGCCAATTCCTAGTTGGATATTATCTCCATCGTTAATCTTTTCCGCAATTAAGTTACCAATGACAATATCTTTATCATTCGGTTCTGGGTTTGGAAGTGTTGGTGCTTCATAGTCTACTTTCACTAAATAATCAGCATCACTTATATGAACTTCCATATCCCCATATGTTCTAGGGAACTTTTCATTGATTTCTAAAACAACAATATCTGCTTGTTCAAGAATTTCCTTTTCGTAGATGTTTGATAATGACAACGATACATAACCATGTTTGTCTGGTGGTGTCGTCGCTGTAATAAAGATATCTACTTTTCTATAGTCTAAACGTTTTTTCCCAGCAAAATGTAAATTGTTCGGAATAAACGATATATTTCCATGTTCATGTGCTTTCCTCAAAACTGGTGTATAAAACCATCCGTCTAAAAAGAAAGAATCTCTATATTCTTCTTCTATAAAGAATTTTCCATTCGCAAAAGGCAAACAATTATCTACTGTAACGTCTTTTACTCTATGGGCAGCGTTATGCAAGTTTGTAACAAATTCCTGTGGTTCTGCCGCGGCTGAACCTACCACAATATGCATATCACTTTTTACTAAATCGATAATCTTATCGATTGTAACATATTTCGGATTTTTCATATTTTCCTCCTTACGTGCATGGCAAGGAAGGGAGAATTTGATATTCTCCCATTTTGCCAAATACAAGTATGTTTATTATGCTGCTGGTGTTCCTTCGATTTCATCGATTGTTTGAATTGGTTCAACATTAATAAATGCTTCTAGAGGATAATCAGTTTCTACTTCAGTAGTATATATATTATCTCCTAATCCTGAGAATTCATATTTTAGTAATGACATTGAAGAAATTCCCCAACGTTTTCCACCTGTAAAATCAATAACTCCACCCATAGGAATACCAATTTCTTCAGATTCCATTGCAGCGATATAGTTTTCCCATGTTAATAGATCGCCATCATCAGCAACTCTTTGTAACCCTTCAACAAATACATATGCTGCAACATAACCAGCAATTGCGAAAGAATTTAATGCGTACGTTGCTTTATCTGTATCACTTAAATCTGATGCAGCGATACATGCAGCAAAATCAGCGTAGTCTGCAGCACCTTCAACAGAAAATAAATCAAGCCATGCGTTCGCATAAATTGGACGATTTACATTAAAAATTGTATGGTCGATATAAGTTACAGATGCATTTACATAAGAAGTAAATACAGGTACTTCTAACTCATTATCATCGATAGCTGAGATTGTGTAAGGGAAATTATATTGATTCATCGCTAAGATTACTGTTTTAACTCCAACAGCTTTTAGTAATATAATCGATTGTGCTACTGAACTTGCATCTACTGGAGTTGAGAAAATTCTAGTTGAAGCAATTCCCAATTTATCAAGTTCAAAGTCAATACCGGCTTTAATTGAATTACCAGCATCATCATTGGTATATAATACACCAATTCTTGCATCGCTAGCTAAAGCAGCATCTCCTGCAGCTCCATATACTTCACTTAGAACAGCACGAGCAGCCATTATTCTACCGTCAGTATAATAAATTGGTTGAACAGCCATAACTGGATTTCCTATACTTTCTGCAAAGTATAATGAGTTAATACCTGTAGCTGCATAAACCATTGGGATTCCTTTGTCTTGAATGTAGTCAACTGTAGCTCCAACGGTAGGAGTTCCAAAATGTCCAACTAAAGCAAATACATCATCGTCTTCAACAAGTTGTTCTGTAAAACTAACACCAAGTTCTGCATTAAATTGATCATCATAAGTGATAAATTCAATCATTCTTCCGTCAATTCCACCTGCGTCATTAACTTGCTTAAAGTATGCTTTGATACCTTCGTTAAAAGGTACTCCTACACCAGCTAATGCTCCTGTAACTGCTGCTGTATTCCCAACTTTAATTGATGTTGGGGTAACACCTTGTTCAATAGGAGCAACTGTTGTTGCAACTGTTGTTGCCACTGTTGTTGCTGCTGTTGTTGCTGCTGTTGTTGCTACTGTTGTTTCTTCAGCGCAGCTGATAAAAACAAATCCTAAAGCTAGCAACGTAAATACTAATACTAATTTTTTCATAAATTTATTCTCCTTCTTTTTAATTTCTATTTTATAATTAATCAGTTTATTTCTGATTATTACCTGAATATTATCCACCCAAATAGGCTTTCACTAGTTGATCGTCTTTTAAGAGTTCTTCCGCTTTACCTTCTGTCTTCACTTTTCCTAATTCTAACACATATACATAGTCAGCAATTTTTAGGGTTTGATAAGCGTTTTGTTCAACGATAAGGATAGTTGTTCCTTTTTCTTT
>CAZUQS010000131.1:0-4526 GCA_964622615.1 uncultured Candidatus Izemoplasmatales bacterium
AAAGATATACCTGAACTTGTTCGAAAAATTAAAAAACACATATAATGCATTAAAAAAGAGATATTTTAAAATATCTCTTTTTTTATTTATTTAATTAAACAAGGAAATCTACGTTACCTTTTGTAACGGTATGATATAAGTCAATTATCCATAAAATTGCAAACCCTAAAAATATCCATAAGATTCCAACGATTAAACGGCCTTTTGCAATTCTGTAAAGTCCATAAACAATACCATCTAACCCAGGTAGTGCTAAAATTATTTTTAAAATTTGAGGTAAACCATCAATTAATTTAACATATTCTTTCATATTATCACTCTCCTATTCTAAGCTATTATAGCATGTTTTTGAAATGAGAGTATTCGTTTACATAAAAATCTATATTAGTCTAATGTTCTATCAACCGCTTCTGCGATTCGTTTACATTTTTTGACTAAAGTTTTAAATTTTACAGGTTTTAAAGATTGTTGTCCATCGCTTAGAGCCATTTCTGGGTTTTGGTGTACTTCTATGATTAAACCATCTGCGCCAGCAGCAATTGCTGCTTTTGATAAGGATTCTACATATTCCCATCTACCTGCAGCGTGAGATGGATCTACAATAATTGGTAAATGTGTTAATTTTTTTATTACTGGAATAGAAGAAATATCCAAAGTGTTTCTTGTAGCTGTTTCATATGTTCTAATTCCTCTTTCACATAGGATAACATTTGAGTTTCCACCTGCCATTATATATTCAGCTGACATCAACCACTCTTCAATGGTGTTTGCTAAACCACGTTTTAACAGAATAGGTTTATTAATTTTCCCCAATTCTTTTAGAAGATTGAAATTTTGCATATTTCGAGCACCAACTTGAATCAAATCTACCTTTTCAATGAAGTAAGGTAATTCGTCAACACTCATAATTTCACTAACGATTGGCATATTGTATTTGTTTTTAGCTCTTTCCAAAATATTAAGACCTTCTAATCCCATTCCTTGAAAAGAATAAGGGCTTGTTCTTGGTTTAAACGCTCCAGCTCTGAGTATTTTAGCTCCAGCTTTTTTTACAATAGGCATAATTTTATCAATTTGTTCTTCGGATTCAACGGCGCAAGGCCCACCCATTATTACAATATTTTTTCCGCCAATATCTATTCCAGATACGTTTACAATCGTATCATCAGGCTTAAATTTTCGATTTACTTTCTTAAATGGTTCTTGAACCCTTAGTACGGTATCAATAAAATCGTAAGCATACAAACTATTAATATCGAAACTAATCGTATCGCCTATAACACCTATAAGATGGGTAGATTCTCCAATACTTTCATGTAACTCAAAACCTTGGTTTAGTAATTTTGTTTTTAATCTAGATACTTGTTTTTCTGTAACAGTATTTTTTAATTTAATGATCATGATTTGCACTTCCTTTTTGTAAGTAATTGATTGCTTCTATATATGAATTGAATCCTTTTCCATAAAACTTAGCAACACAAGCTGCTTCTATAACTGAAATTTTACGAAAAGGTTCTCTTTCATTTATCTTAGATAGATGAACTTCCACGGTTGAAATAGGTATTGATTTGATACAATCATAAATAGCATAAGAATAATGAGTATATGCTGCCGGATTGATTACCAGCGCATCAAAACGCTGATAATTATTTTGAATGATATCGATGATTTCACCTTCTGAATTAGATTGGTACACTTCAATATCTACTTGATTAAGATTTCCATAAGCTAGTAAAAAATTAACTAAGTCATTATAGGATTGTTTACCATATATTTTTGGTTCTCTAATGCCCAAAAAATTTAAATTAGGGCCGTTAACGACTAATATATTCATTAATTTTCTCCTTAATTTCATTTATATGTTCTTCTGTCGTTTTGCTTATATCTATAGTGATATCGGCGTGCTTTCGATACATAGGTATTCTATTATTTGCTAATAGAATAATATCTTTAGGATCCTTTAATAAGGGTCTTCCATATATTTTCTTTTTTGCAATTATTTCTGGATTTTTATTGAGAAATATTATAATCCCATTTTGTTTAAGTAAATCCATAATTTTACTATTTTCAACTAAGCCTCCGCCGGTTGAAATTGCAATATTTTGTAATTTATACAGCTCTTGAATTGCTGTTTTTTCGTATAAACGAAATGATTTCTCGCCTTCGGTTTCAAATATGATAGGTATGGATTTTTGATGTTTGTTTTCGATATATTTATCAATATCATATGTTATTTTTGATAATATTTCTCCAATAACATTAGCATATTTTGTTTTACCGCTAAGGGGTAACCCGATAAATACATAATTTAAATAATTATTATAAACTTTATTATAAATTTTATTAACTAAATTTAAAGGCAGCTCGATACCGAAAAATAGTTCATGCGCTTTTTTAGCTTGCATAACAAGCATATATAAACCATTAATAGTTTTGATATTCAATTTTTCTGATTCGACTAGTAATTTTGTTCTTAAAGGATTATATACTAAATCAATTACAAATTCAAGCTTATTAAACTTTGATATATCAATTAATAACTCGTCATCGTTATTTGGATACATTCCAACAGGAGTAGTATTAATTATTATAGTTGAATCTAAAAAATCTGTATAATGTAATAACAAATAATCCGTTTTTTCTCGAGTTTTTCTGCAAATTTTAATAATTCTTTCTGCATTTAAATCATTACATAATTTTGTAACGGTTTTTGAAACTGATCCATTTCCTATTATGAGTATTTTTCTCCCACAGACTTCAACATTGTTAAAACTTAGAGTTTCCTTTAACCCATAGTAATCAGTGTTATAACCAATTAATTTCCCATCATTATTTATTACAGTGTTAACAGAGTTTGTTTCTCTAGCTATAACATCTAATTCATCTAAAAAGGGGATAATTTCCGTTTTATAGGGTATTGTAACATTCAATCCTTTAAATGAGTTGTTTTCAAGAAAGTCCTTAAGGTTATTTGTTTCAATCAATTTGTATTCGCTGTTGCCGAAATAATTATGAATTTCTCGAGAAAAACTGTGCTGAAGTTTCTTACCTAATAAACCATACATGTTATGATAACACATCCTTCTTTAATTGAAACATTAGAAGGTCTAAAATTCCAAAGTTTAAAACTGAATTAATCACATGTGTAGCCCTTGAAACAATTTGAGGGTCATGGCGACCTTTAATTATCAATTCTGTATTTTCAAGCCGATTTAAATCAACTGATTGTTGTTTTCGCGATATAGAAGAAGTGGGTTTCACCGCAACCCTTAACACGATTGGTGCGCCAGTAGTTAAACCACCCAAGATACCTCCGTTATTATTGGACAGAAGTGATATTTTTTTGTTTACAACTTCATATTGATCGTTCATTTCGGAACCGAAATGATTAGAAAATTCAAAACCCTTACCAAATTCTATTGCTTTTACTGCTGGAACACTAAATAGCAATTGAGAAAGGTAACTTTCTACAGAAAGAAAATACGGCTCTCCCAACCCAATTGGAGCATTGATTATTTTTGATTCAACAACGCCACCAACAGAATCCAAGTTTTTCTTTGCATTAATAATTATTTCTTCCATTTTTTCATGCTTTTTTTCATCTATTATTGGAAAAATTAGTTTATTTAATTTATTTAATTGTTTTTTATTTATTTCATTCATTTTAAATGAAGTATCTTTTACATCTTTTATTTGCAGTATATGTGATCCAACGACGATATTATATTTTGACAATATCTGTTCAGAAACAGCTCCAACAATCATCCACAAAGCAGTCAATCTACCTGAAAAGAATCCACCTCCACGATAATCATTAAAACCTTTATATTTTATATATGCTGGGTAATCTGCGTGCGAAGGACGAGGGGCATGGTCTAAGTTTTTATAATCCCCACTAAGAGTATTTGAGTTTTTTACAAGAACGGTTAAAGCTCCACCGGTAGTAAACCCATTAAAAAACCCTGATATAATCTGAAAATTATCAGTTTCAACCCTTGTTGTATTAATATTTTTAACAGGTCTTCTTTTTGTGAGATTAAATTTAATCAACTCTTCGTCAATTAATAAACCGGGTGGTAAATTATCAATTACTACACCAATATATGAACCGTGAGATTCACCAAAAAATGTGATTTTAAGATTATGGCCTATTGTATTCATGCTAAACTTGTATACTCTAAATGTAGATAGTTTTATTGTTTTGAGTATACTTTCCTTTCTTTAGAAGATAATGATATAAACAATAAAACTTGATATAATTGTATTAGGTGCTGTGAATGTTTTACATGTTTTTATGGCGTATTTTATACGACTATCTAAGGAGTTCAATATCACAGCCCTAGTCTTAATTACCAATTAGTTAACTGACGCATGTATTATGCATGACGCCCTATACAAGTTTGTAAGGATTAGGATCTGTGTCCAAACAGCACCGCAAAATTTCATAGGAGGCATACGTATGTACTATATCGGTATTGATGTATCCAAATTCAAACACACCTGTCTTATCGCCAGTAATTCAGGTG
>CAZUQS010000132.1:0-4456 GCA_964622615.1 uncultured Candidatus Izemoplasmatales bacterium
CATCATTGTAGATAAAATATTATATATTCTGTAGAATATTGAATAAATTTTCCAAAATATAGTTATAAATATATTTAAAAATCGAATTTTCGAAACAAACAAAAAACAACTATATATATGACTATAGTTGTTTTTAAATTTAGTATTATTCCTTACTGTTAAATCTATTCATGATAACTTCAAACGGTTCAGAGGACACAAATTGTTCAATGATATTTGCAATATCAATATTTATTTCTGTTAATGCATTTAACTCTAATTTCGAAAAATTACTCAATACATCGTCCTTCATATCCTTGTTTGCGTTTCTTCCAATACCAACTCTTAGTCTATTAAAACTCTGACTTGACAAGTTGGCTATTATTGATTTTATACCATTATGTCCACCAGCTGAACCAGATGGCCTTAACCTTAGTCTGGCAAAAGATAAATTCAAGTCATCAAATATAATTAATATATCGTTAAGATCTATATTATAATATTCAACAACCCTATTAACAGCCATACCTGAATTATTCATAAACGTTTTTGGTTTTAACAAAATATAGTCATTTGAAACTAATATCTCCGAACTAAATTTTACAGATTTTTTGAATTTAGATTTGTTTGTTGCCGCATATGAATCCAATGCCATAAAGCCTATGTTGTGTTTGGAATTTTTGTATTTCTTTCCAGGGTTTCCTAACCCAACAACAAGTTTCATTATCTCTTGGTAGGTTTAATTACAACGTACCTGTTAGGCTCATCACCTTCGGATTCTGTTGTAACATCTCTCCAGTCAGAAAGTTTAGTATGGATTACTCTTCTTTCATATGCGTTCATTTTTCCTAACCTAGCAGCAATTTTTGTTTTAACTACATCCATGGCTGTTTTGGTTGCTAATATTTCTAGTTGTTTTTTTCTTTGTTCTTTATATCCGCCAATATCAATTAATACAACATGAAAGTCTTCTACATATAAATTTATATAGTTTTTCAATAGGGTTTGAATAGCGTCTAACGTTTTTCCGTTTTTACCTATTAAAATCGGATTTTCTTTAGCTTCAATATTAAATAAGAGTTGTTTCTTTTCAAGTGTGCTGGCTTCTATAACTGCATCAATTTGCATATTTTCTAGTAAAAGTTTCAAGTATTCTATGCCATCTTTTATGACATCAAAATCCACTGTTGCTTCTACAATATATGATTTATTTAATCCAAGCATAGACTTCTTTTCTTCTATAATATTTAGTTCAATAAAATCTTTATTTACTCTAAGTTCTTGAGCTGCATATTGAATAGCAGAATCGTTTAATGCTTTTGTTTCAAATTTAATAGTCTTCATTATATATATTATGTCCTCCTAAAATTGTCTTTTTAGTTGATCTTGTTTTTTATGCATATTCCTAAAACTTAGATAACTTTGGAATAATTGATAAGATGTTCCGATTACCCAGTAGAATGCGATACCCGCATTACGTAAAGAAATATAACCCATGAATATGACCATAAAGTACATCATATATTTCATTGTTTTTTGACTTTGTTGAGCTTTAGCACCAGCATATTGGTTTGGTTTTTGTTGCATTTTTGTTCTGTGTTGTGTTAACCATTGACTTAAGAACATTAAACCAGATACTAAGATTGCTAATGGTAAATTCGGTAACCAATCTGTATTTCCTAAATTTGTCCAAAGAAAATCAGTGTTCATCATAACATTGCTGCTCGTAAAAGTTGAAAGATTAGTTAATGGGAATCTTTGAACTACTTGATACATAGCGATGAAAATTGGCATTTGCAATAATGGCATTAAACAGCCAAATACATTAATCTTGTATTTTTTATAAATCTCCATCGTTTCCATCTGCATTCTTTGCTGAGAAGCTTGATCAGAGCGGTTACGATACTTTTCTTGAACTTTATTAATTTCAGGCTGAGCGATTTGCATTTTTAATGACATATCATTTGTTTTAGCATAAATTGGCCATCCTAGTGTTCTAATTAATAAAGTCATTATTAATAAGCCCAACCAATATAGATATGTATCTCCTAATAACCCAAATAGATTACTTGCATAAAACGTAAAGTGTCCTAATTGTAAAATCACCCAGTTCCAAGCATTTGTTTTAGCTCCAATAGGAGTTGTATAAATAGATTGATATAACCCCGTCATTTCTTTTGCTGTAACTTCTTCATCTACAAATGTAATCTTTACATAAACATCATCAGATGTTTCCCAAACTAAATATCCATCACCTGTAGCATTATCATAATTAGTATTATCTAATGCTACGCCTAACAAAATTATAGTGTCATTATAACTAGATGGATCTCCATCAGTTGCTTCTGTTACAGTTACAACACTAGTATAGTTTTTGTAAGAAACTTCTCCACTTTTAGTGCCACACGATGTTACACCAAATAATAATAAAATCATCAATCCAGATAAAATAATTTTATTTCTTAATTTCATATTGTCCTACTTTCTTAGTATATTCGCTTTTTCGAATAATTTTTCTAATAATTTTTTAATTTCACTAAAGTCCAAATCTCTAGATTTTGGTTTGGAAACAATGAAAAAATCATATTCATCGTTAAAAGCATTTACTTTAATGATTTCTCTTAACCTTCTTTTCATAAGGTTTCTCTTAACTGCATTACCGTATTTTTTAGGAACACTTAAAGCATATCTAAAATTATTACATTCATGGTTTTTTGTATAATATAGGATAAAATAACCATTTCCAACAGTTGTTCTTTTTCTAATCAATTGTTGTATTTCGTTACTTTTCTTAATGCGATATACTTTTTTCAAAATAGCCCCCCTAAGAAAACAAAAAAATCACCCATATATACTATTCCGGTGATTTCAAGTACAAATATATTATTGGTGTTATTTTTATTTAATTATTACCGATCTGAAACGGTTAAAAATTTACGTCCTTTTGCTCTTCTTCTTGCTAATACTTTACGGCCGCTTGCTGAAGACATTCTAGCTCTAAAGCCATGTGTTTTAGCTCTTTTGTTTTTACTAGGTTGATATGTTTTACTCATATTCAACACCCCCTTGCTGATATTCAAAAACCATGCTATCTAATTATACTTAATTTTATATTCTATGTCAACCATTATTTACTGCGGTTTTTTTAAACAATATTTATAAACATTTTTGTTGATATAGTAGGGTGTTAATATGTGGAAAACTATATATAAGATAAGTATACGGCTATTTTTTTTCCACATTTCATAAGTGGATAACTTTTATTATAAAATAGTTATCCACATATTTTGTGGAAAACTTACTTATCCACAATTGTTTTTTTATGATATAGTATTCTTACATTGTGGAGGTTTTTAATGGATGAGTTTGAAAAAATCTGGAGTAATATAAAATCACGACTTCAAATTAGTTTGGATGATGATGTTTACAATGAACATTTTTCTAACATTTCTAATGTTTTTAAAGTTGTAAATAACTATATCTATTTAATAGCTCCTAACTCTTTTGTAAAAAATAAAATAGAATCGTTTTATCTAAATAGATTAAACGTATTATTAAACGAATATGTTGAAGAAAAACATATGTTTAAAATTATAACAAAAGATCAAGCCGCTGAAGAATTAGCAAAGTCTGAAATTTATTCTATTAACATACCAGAGAAAGATTTAGAAAACAAGTATAAAACTGGTTTAAATAACTCTTATTCATTTGAAAATTTTGTTGTTGGAACGAGTAATAGGTTAGCATATACATCAGCGATGAAGGTTGCTGATCAACCTGGTGTTTTTGCAAATCCATTATATATTTTTGGAGATGTTGGTTTAGGAAAAACTCACCTTATGCAGTGTGTTGGTAATTATATATTAGAAAATGATGTAAATAAAAAGGTTTTATATTTAAAAACAGACCAATTCATTGAAGATTATGGTAGAGCTGCTCAAAAAAAATCTTATGATATGTTTTCTAAAAAATATGAAAATATTGATGTTTTATTAGTTGATGATATTCAATTCTTATCAGGAAAGAACCAAACCCAATTAGAATTCTTTAAAATATTTGAGAGGTTAAAAGAAAGTAATAAACAAATTGTAATTACCTCAGATAGACAAGCCTCTGAATTATTTGACATTATGTCTCGTTTAACTAGTAGATTTGAATGGGGTTTAACTGTAGATATTAATAGGCCTAATTTAGAACATAGAATTTTAATTTTAAAAAAGAAATTAACAGCTGAAACACAGGATCCAGATCTAATATCTGATGATATATTAGAATATATTGCTAGTGTTTTTGATAATAACGTTAGAGAATTAGAAGGAGCTTTAAAAAGAGTTTTATTTTATTGTACTGCTTTTGATTATAAATTCACTGTTAAAAATGCTGAAGAGGCTTTAAAAAGTTTAGTAAATTCTAAAAATGCTTCAATAATGTTATTATAAGCGTTTTTAGCATTTACTAAACTTTTTTAATCCTATTT
>CAZUQS010000133.1:0-4409 GCA_964622615.1 uncultured Candidatus Izemoplasmatales bacterium
GCTTCTCTTGCAACATCTTTTATAGTAGCCATATTAAAATTTCTCCTTAAACCCTAATTTTTGAATCGCTTTTTGAATCAAAGGATGCTTCATATAATACTTCCACGTTGTACCGTGTAAGTAGTTATCAATCATTAAAACAGTAATCCCTTTATTGATTCCAATATATTCATCCGCTATCCAAAGATCTTCGTCAATATAAGTAATTGCATCTGTAAACCCATAGATTCGAAATGCACTCATATACTTTGTTTCTAACTCTTTTAAGACATCCAAGACTTCTTTGCTTGCAAACGGTAAAGATCCTAACGCTCCACTTGGTGGTAACACGCCAAATACATGCTGCTCATCATCATTTAAATTATTCGGTTCAATACATTGGTTTCGATATCCATATGGAGTAAGGCAAGCAGTTAGGCCCCATGCAGATTTGTTTAGAATCGGAAATGTTTTCTCTTGATCTATACAATATTTCCGATTTGCTAAGGTTGCGATTCGAGAATTTTCATACCAATCAAACCCCTTTGAATCCAATACATTTCTAAAATCCAACCATGCATGAGAATATTGGTATACAAATAAAGCATTTGTTGGACAGTACACGTATTCATATTCTTTGTATTTTCCTTTTTCTCTTTGAAATCCTTCATACAATTCTTGTGCTGTTTTTTGATCAATCTTATCGGATGCCGCTGCGATAAAATACATCGACAGTTGCTCCGCATACATATGCCACTGATAAACCCACGGATTATCGCTGTGGCTTCGGTAATCTCCACCTGTATCTGGATTATATGCCATTCGAAAAACTTTTTTTCCTTCATATGTAGTGATAAATGGGTTGAAGTCTAATTGATCAAATAATTGTTGGAATAATTCATGAACTTCAGGTTCGTCAAAATACGAATCACAAGTCACAGCTCCATTAAAAAAAATAACAGTATCAATCGTAGAAAACTCGCATTTCCTATACTGTTTCGCAGTTTCAACATCTAAAAAATGGTGAAAGAATCCATGAAATGATTCCACATTGTTTATAAATGTCTTAAAGGTATTAATCACCAATTCTAGTGCTTCTTTATAGGTAATATATCCATTTTCTACACCAATCACATAAGCACTCAATCCAAATCCTACCGAAGCGATAGAAGCTTTGGATTCTTTTCTAGTATCATCCAAAATCAAACCATATCCTTTGGACTCGAGGTTATGATTTGCTTCTTTATAAAAGAATAGAAAACTTCGATATAATTCTTCTTCTAATAAATGTTTCATTTGTTCCCCTTTACTAGTTCGAAGTCTTTCGATAATACATCAGCTGATGATCCGCCAACCATGATTGCGAATGTACCATAATCAAACACTTCACTACCGCTTTTTGTCATATATGTCAAATCTTCACCAGTTACTTTAAATTTCACAGTCTTTGTTTCATCCGCATGAAAGAATACTTTTTGAACATTCTTCAACTCTTTCAATGGCCTTGATATTCTTGCTACATAATCTCTGATATAGAGTTGAACAACTTCAAATCCAGAGTGCTTACTATTATTATGAATGTCTACGGATACTGTTAACTTCTCATTCAATTGCAGAACTGGATTATCTAATCTTAAGTTTGAATACTCAAATATACAATAACTAAGTCCATAACCAAATGGATATAGTGGTGTATTTGGTGAATCGATATATTTTGATACAAATCGATTGGTATCTTGTTCTCCACCATATGGTCTACCTGTATTTAAGTGATTATAGTAAAGTGGAATTTGACCAACACTTCTAGGAAATGAAATCGGTAATTTTCCAGAAGGATTTTCTGTTCCAAACAGAATATCTTTAATCGCATTGGATGATTCGCTTCCTAAAAACCAACATTCTAGTAATGCATTACAAGACTTCAGTGAATCTAATAGCAATGGTCTACCATTAAACAATAGTACAACAGTAGGTTTATTCAGTTTCTCACCTATCTTTAATAGTTTATCTTGATTATTCGGTATTGATAGATCTGTTTTGGAACGTGCTTCTCCACTATGCCAATCAGGTTCTCCGATTGCTAGGATAATGACATCTGCTTTAGCAATCTCTGATAAGTCTGAATCAGTATATTTACTATACTCTTCTTCGTTCTTACAAAATACCAAATTTTTCTTGAATGCTTCTTCTAAATTTTGATGGATATCTCTACTACCATGCCATGACCATGGACCGATAATGCTTCTAGAGGATGCATATGGTCCAATCAAAGCTATTTTGGTATTGTTACGAAGTGGTAACACGCCATCATTTTCTAATAGCACCATGGACTCATGAGCTACTTGTAAACTTTTATATAAATTCACTTTGGTTAACACATTATTATTTTCGATTATATCAACACCCTTATAAGGGTTTTCAAATAATCCTAGGTCTTTTTTTAAATTTAATACTCTAAGTACAGCTTCATCAAGAAGTATACTTTCTACACGTGATGTCTTGATTAACTCTTCTAAATGATTTGAATACGTTGATGAAGACATTTCGATATCTAAACCATTTGTAATTCCTTTAAATGCTACTTCTTCTGAATCTTTGGCAACCCCGTGGGAAATAATTTGTTTAAGAGAATCATAATCGGAAATTGTAATAGCATTACTCATCCACCGGTCTCTTAGAATACGCTTTAGTAAAAATGAGTTTACCGTAGAAGGTACACCATCAATCGTATTAAATGATGTCATGATTAATCTAGCCCCTGCATCAAGTGCAGCTTTATATGGTGGTAAATATTCCGAAAACAATGATAATAAAGACACATCTACACTGCTGTAGTCTCTACCAGCTAGACTCGCTCCATATCCAGCAAAATGCTTCACGCAAGATGCAAGTGAAGTATTTGTATTAAGTCCTTCTCCCAAGTATCCCTTTACCATTGCTTTCCCCATTTCACTGATCAAATAGGGATCTTCACCAAATCCTTCCACCACACGACCCCATCTAGGATCTCTGGTTAAATCCACCATTGGTGAAAATGTTACGTGGATACCACCACTGGATGCTTCTAATGCAGAAACACGTGCAGTCATTTCTGCCATTTTCGGATTAAAGGATGATGCTAGTGCAATTGGCACAGGAAAAATCGTTTTGTAGCCATGGATAACATCAGCCATAAATAACAAAGGTATCTTATGTCTGCTGTTTTCTAAATACTTCTTCTGTACTTGTATCATTTCCTGAGGGGAACCAATTCCAAGTACCGATCCCGCATAAAAGATTTTTTCTTCATCCAATTCTAGATTTCTAACATGACCAGCAACTTCTACTTTCAAATCTTTAATAAAGAAAAATGGGGCAATTTGTAGTAATTGTCCGATTTTTTCCTTTACAGAAAGTGTATTAAGTAATTGTTCTGTGAATGATTGACTTTGTTTTCGCATTATCGCACCTACTCAATATATATGTATTCAATTGAAACGTTTCTATATATTCCATTTTATAATAAATGAGATAAAATAACAATCATATTTTTACATTTTCTATATTTCATTCTTTTTGACTTGCACATCTATTCGGTATATAATATATATATGTATTCAAAGGAGGATTCAAATGAACAAACTTATTTTTAAAAACAACACCCTTAACATTCTTGTAGGTTTTGTTTTTATCGTCTTCACAGTTGTAGCATTCTTCCTAGAATGGTATGCCAGTGCTTTGGCTATCATTATTGGAATCATCTTGATTTTACTATCCGCAAAACGATTTATTTATACATACAAAAAAGTAATTAGCAAAAAGGCTACATTGATTTTAGCAGGTGAATTTTTGCTCGATATCGTATTTGCAGCATTAATGATATTCTTGAATGATTATATCGCAATATTCATTGGATTAATCATCTATATTAGAGGTTTAACATACTTAATGATCAATTATGTTGTTAAACGCAAAGTTATCTTTTTACAATATCTTACTAATATACTCTTAATCACTCTTGGTAGTTTCTTAATCTTTACAGGTATTGATCTAGCAAGTTATTTAGAATATATCTTTGCTGGATTTGTGTTATTAGTTGGAATTGTATATTTTGTAATGGGTGCTATACAAATTAAACCAAAGAAAAAACCTGCACCTAAACCAGCAGCTGCGCCAGCAGCGAAACCAGCACCTAAACCTGAGACTGTTGTTACACCTAAACCAGTGGTTAAACCAGCTCCAAAGCCAGTTCCTAAACCACCAGTTAAGGTTGATTATTCCAAGATGACAGTAGCTGAGTTACAAGTCATTGCAAAAGAACGAAAATTAACTGGTATTTCACAATTGAATAAAACACAGTTAATTGAAGCATTAAGTAAGAAAGCGGAATAGTTATTACAAATAGAATAAGAAAAGCTCTATCATTACAAATGATAAAGCTTTTTTTTATA
>CAZUQS010000134.1:0-4406 GCA_964622615.1 uncultured Candidatus Izemoplasmatales bacterium
CGGTAGAAGTGAATGCGATGTATGCAAACACAATTTGAGATGGATTGATTATGTATCCAAAAATTGGAATAATATCAATCCATCTCAAATTGTGTTTGCATACATCGCATTCACTTCTACCGGTAATACTTTTTTTTTCAGGCAATCGTTCTCCAATCAACTGGAAAAATGATGTTAAGGTAATACCAAATAAAAAAAACAAAATCGCGTAAAGAATCTCCATAAGATTATCAATGTTTTATAAAATAAAAACACTCCTTTTTAATATTATACCAATTTTATAGGTTTCAAACAATAGAGTATAAATTACTTATTGTAAAAAAAAAAGGTTTCAATTAAGAAACCCTTTTTTAAGTAATTTAAGCTACAGGGAAAACTGTGAATCCATCAATAGAAATGTGAGTATAAAGAGCGATAACAATATTTCCGCTCACCACCGTGAATATATCATCACCCGCATCAATAACAGCATCAGAATCATCATCATCGGTTAATACAACATTTCCTGAAATATTATTAGCGGTAACTAGATCAGTCATTGAAAATGCAGTCACATCATCATTTTGAACCGCGTAAAGTTCTGCGGCAGAAAGAATATAAGCCCATTGAGATTCTGCAGCTCTTTCTTTTTGTGTATTAATGGTATTACCAATTGTAGGCACCGCAATTGCTGCAATGATACCTAAAATAACCAACACGGCAATTAATTCAATTAATGTTAACCCTTTTTTGTTTTTAAGTGTCTTAAACATTTTTCTCCTCCTTAAATTTATAATATGTTTCATTATATTACTTTTAATTTATAATATCAACAACTCTTTTTAAAATAACTATATTTGTGAGCCTAAAGATAGCATTGGAAGCATTATTGCTAGTAATAAGAAACCAATAACGGAATATACAATTATTAACAACACTGGTTGTAACGTTCCTTTTAATCTATTTATTTTAATTTCTGAAGTTTCATTATAATAAATAGATAAATTAGTCATCAATGATGGAATGTCACCAGTATTTTCTCCAGTTGAGATCATTCGAGACATAATTGGATCAACAAATTCATTTTCTTTAAATGCTTTTGAAAATGGATTTCCATCTTTTATATATGATATTGTTTTAGAAATTAAATCTTTATATACAACATTATTTATTAGTTCTTTAATTGTTTCTAATGCATAAATAGAATTAACACCGTTGCCTAACATCTGTGATAATGAATTTGCGATTAAGATTTGGTTATTCATTTGAATTAAATTTCCAAAAATAGGCATCTTTAATAACAACGCTGCAAACGCATAATGAACTTTAGGTACAAATTTATTCAATAAGAATATTGTTACAACGATGAATATCGTTATTAGTAAAATCATAACAGAATATTGAGCAGCGAAATCACTAACATCTAAAAGAGCTTGCGTTACTCCGGGGAGCTCTGCATCTCCAAAGGATGAAAATAAATCTGTAATACTTGGAAATACAAACAGTATCATCCCTATTGCTATTGCTAACGTAAGCCCGAGATAGATAAGCGGCATTCTAACAGCACTTTTAATGCTGTTGGTTAATTTTGTCTGCTCATCAAAATATTCCGCCATGTTTAGAACCGTCTCTGATAGTGTTCCTGATATTTCGCCTATTTCAATCATTTGAATTAGCATTTTAGGAAATTCTCTTGGGTGTTTTGATAGAGATTCCGAAAAAGACAGACCGTTATTGATATCTAAATTGATTTCAAATAGCAATCTTCTCATATATTTGTTATCTTGTTGCAAAGCTAAAATTTCGTGAGCAGCAAGAATATCTATCCCAGCTCTTAATAAAGCTCCTAATTGTTTTAAATAAAATATCAATTGGCTTTTAGACATCGCGCTAGAAAGAACTATTTGATTAAGTTTGGTAATTATACTATTTACTTCAATTAACTGTTTTACTTGATAATTTTTGGACTCCAAAAATTTAACACAAGTATATTTGTTTATTGTTTCAATTTGTCCTTTAATCAATTTACCATCCGAAGTTAACACTTCATATTTAAATTTTCGGAGTTTCATAGGTTCCTCCTATTCATTAGCAACTTTTAAGACTTCTTCTAAGGTAGTAATTCCCGATTTAACAGCTTCTAGACCGTTAATTATCAGTGGTTTTAGTCCCTCTTTTGTGGCAGCTTCCTCTATTTGATTGATACTTGCATTTTGAGAAATTAATGACTCGATATTTTTAGAGATAGGTAGTATCTCAAATATCCCAATTCTTCCTGTGTACCCTTTAAAATTACATGAAGGGCACCCCTTCGGTCTCTTAACCTTATCTTTGATTTCAACACCATATTTTTCAAAAATGTTTTTTTCTTGAACCGTTATTTTCTCATATACACTACACTCTGGACAAAGTTTTCTAACTAGTCTTTGTGATATTACCCCCGAAAGAGAAGAGGCGATAAGGAACGGCTCGATATCCATATCAAGCAATCTAGTTATGGTTTTTACAGCACTATTTGTATGAATGGTAGATAATACTAGATGGCCAGTCAAGGCCGCTCTAATCGATATTTCAGCGGTTTCTTTATCTCTTATTTCACCAATCATAACAATATTTGGATCTTGTCTCAATATTGATCTTAAGGCATTTGCAAACGTTAAGTTTACTTCTGAATGTACTTGAACTTGGTTTATCCCTTGCATTTTAATTTCTACTGGGTCTTCAACAGTAACAATATTTACAGAAGGGTTATTTAATTCATTTAAAAATGCATATAGGGTTGTTGTTTTTCCTGATCCTGTTGGTCCACTTACAAGAATAATCCCATTCGGTTTTGCAATCAATTTTCTAATTATTTTTTCTTCATATTCTTTAAATCCTAGATATTCTACTTTACTTGTTGATCCTGAGATATCTAAAATTCTCATCACTACTTTTTCACCTCTAACAGTTGGAAGGGTAGAAATCCTTAAATCTAATTTGTGCTTTTGAACAATCGTCTGAATTCTTCCATCTTGAGGAACTCTGGTTTCTGTGATATCCATTTCGGCCATGATTTTGATTCTATTTACCATTTGTTTGTGAATATCAATCGGTAACTCTCTAACCGTATCTAAAACGCCATCAATACGATAACGAATAGCTGTCTTTTTATCTAACGGATCGATATGAATGTCGCTCGCTCTTTGAAATATTGCGGAAGACAAAATCTGATTAACTAATTTAATCATAGGAGTTTCTTCAGAAAAATCAATTATTTCTGTTTCAACATCCTCTTTGACGCCTAAATCTTTAAGGGTTCTTGTAAACCCGTAGTATTTTTCAATTTGTATTAAAATATCATTTTTAGGCGCTGACATTGGCTTGGGTTGATAACCTGTTAGCATTCGTATTTCTTCAATTACATCAAAGTTTAAAGGATCTGATGTAGCATATCGAATTTTGCGTCCATCAATTTCAAATGGTATAACATTATTTCTTCGACAAAAGTCTTCTGTCAATACTTTCAAAGCATTTTTGTCAAAATCATAATTTGATAATGAAACTCTTTTTACTCCCGTTGAACTTTCTAAAGCTTTCAGAATTTGCATTTCATTTACTATGTTTAATCTTATAAATGTTTCTCCTAATTTTTCATCTTCTTTTTTATCCTTAAGAGCTTCATTTAATTGAGCTTGAGTAATCAATTTTTCTTTTAATAAGATATCTCCGATTCTTTTAAGAGCCAATTTATTCACTTCCCTTCAGAACGATGTTTTCCTGATAAATCTCTGTGACTGGTAAATATGTCTCGCGGTATACTCGTTCTGTAGAAACTGTTAAATCTGGGTACGTTATGGTCTTGTAGAAACTTACTATACGCCCATTTATACCACTTTGAGTTAAAAGTTGATAAGTGTAGTCTTCATCAGTTTCTGTGGTGATAACCCCTGGAGTCGTGGATATAATATCTATATTATCTACGTATACTGTTACAAAAGGAACGACTTGCTCTTCAATCGTCGATGTAGAATATGTATTCATAAATGGATACCCTTTTAAAACAAAAGTTAACGAACTATCAGTAGTTTTTGTTACCTCAATAAGCATGGAATATTCAAAGTCATTGTAGAAAGAAAAATCATAGTAATTAGCTTTTAAAACTCTAACATTACTACCGGGTGAAGACCACGCAGGAATATTATTGTATTGTTCAAAAACAAAGCCAAAAAAATTAGTGTTCGACGTTATTTTTTGAATTCCAGAAGCAATTACGCTAAGTTGAGTATTACCTAATACAGAGTCAGAAAAATTGTCTAATATCGAAAATCTAGATTTCGCATCAATATCTATGGAATTAA
Source organism: uncultured Candidatus Izemoplasmatales bacterium (assembly GCA_964622615.1). Lineage (GTDB taxonomy): Bacteria > Bacillota_I > Bacilli_A > Izemoplasmatales > Hujiaoplasmataceae > 4572-104. Next base: position 4,320 of record CAZUQS010000134.1, read on the forward strand.
TTGCACTACTTATCGCATCCACATCAACAGGATTAATATTATCAATTGTAAAAGTGGATAATATAACATTTTCTGAATTGGCAATAA
>CAZUQS010000135.1:0-4404 GCA_964622615.1 uncultured Candidatus Izemoplasmatales bacterium
TCATTATTAAATTTAAAACGAACGATTTATCAGTTGCAATAGAAAGAGCATCACTATTATCTTTAAAAGATAGTTTAAATAGTATAGTGAAATTATATTTGAAACCAGATAATATTGTTGAAATAACTTCAAATTCACCAGAAATAGGTAAAGTTATTGAAGAAATTTATCCTGTTGAAAAAGCGATAGGAACACCTTTAAAAATAGCATTTAGTTCAAAATATTTTTTAGATGCATTAAAAACATTTAATTCAGATGAAATATATGTAAAATTTACTGGAGAAATTAGACCTTTTGTAATAGAAGGAAATGATGATGTTGGTTTAATACAATTAATTTTACCAGTAAGAACTGAATAAAAAAATTAATGGAGTATATCTCCATTTTTTTTTACATTAAATTGATTTTGTATAGAAATAATGTTAAAATCTTTATGTTGAAAACGAGGGAATAATATGAATGATAGATATGATGTAATAATAGTTGGAGCTGGTCCTGCAGGAATCATGTGCGCGTATGAATTAGCTGAAAAAAATAGAAATTTAAAAATTTTATTAGTTGATAAAGGAAAAGATATTTATCATAGAAATTGTCCTATAATTGACAAAAAAATAAAAAAATGTCCAGTTCAAATGAATGGACAGATTGGATGTTTACCATATTGTTCAATAACAAATGGTTTTGGTGGAGCTGGAGCTTATTCAGACGGAAAATTTAATATTACATCTGAATATGGCGGTTGGATGAATGAATATTTAGAAGATGATACAATATTAGAATTAATTAATTATGCGGATTCTATTAATTTAAAATTCGGTGCTCCTAAAGAATTAACCGATCCAACAACACAACAGGTGAAAGAAATTGAAAAACGCGGATTAGCGGTCGGTTTAAAATTATTAAGGGGTAAAATTAGGCATTTGGGTACTGAGGTTAATTTACAAATATTAAAAAATATTTTTGAATATTTAAAAGATAAAATTGATATGTATTATCAAACCGAGGTTAAAAATATTATCGTTGAGAATGATATTGTAAAAGGTATTATTTTAGATGAAAACAAAAAAGTATATTCTGATTTTGTTGTTATAACACCAGGTAGAGATGGTTCATACTGGTTGAGTAATTTATCCATTGAACATAATATTATTATGAAGTCAAATCACGTCGATATTGGTGTTAGAGTCGAAACCAACAATGAAATTATGGAAGAAATTAATGAAAACCTATATGAAGGTAAATTTATATATAGAACACAAGTAGGATCCACTGTAAGAACGTTTTGTTCAAATCCAAAAGGCCATGTTGTTATTGAAAATCATAGTGGAACTATGTTAGCAAATGGTCATGCGTATAAAGATTCAAATAAAGGATCTAAAAACACTAATTTTGCTTTATTGGTATCACATAGATTTACAGAACCTTTTAATCAACCAAACGAATTTGCTCACGGAGTTTCAAGATTAGCTAATATGCTAAGTAATGGATCTATAATAGTTCAAAGATTTGGCGATTTAGAAAAAGGTAGAAGATCCACTGTTAAACGAATTAATGAAGGGTTTGTTGCTCCAACATTAAAAGAAGCTATACCAGGTGATTTAGGTCTTGTATTACCATATAAAACAATGAAATCAATCATTGAAATGATACGAGCTTTAGATAATATAACGCCCGGAGTTGCATCAGAGCACACGCTTTTATACGGGGTAGAAGCGAAATTCTATTCCGCTAGACCTGAAGTAAATAATAAATTTGAATCTAAAATTAATGGGTTGTATTTTGGTGGAGATGGAGCGGGAATTACTAGAGGTTTAGCTCAAGCTAATGCTAACGGAATTTGGATTGCTAGGGATATACTATTAAGAAGCACAAACAAATTATAAATACTTTTTTAAAAGGTTTGATTGTAAAAATACATATGTTATAATGTATATGGTTTGAGAGGTGCAATTAAATGGGCAAAAGAGTAGTTGTTGTAGGAACTCAATGGGGAGATGAAGGTAAGGGTAAAATTACCGATTATTTAGCTAACCAAGCAGATGTTGTTGTAAGAAGTCAAGGTGGCAATAACGCTGGTCATACCATTATATTTAATAACAACAAATATGCACTACATTTAATTCCGTCTGGAATCTTTAACCCTAAAATCATAAATATTATGGCTAATGGAATGGTTATTAATCCAAAAGCTTTATTAGAAGAATTAGATATATTAAAAAAACAAGGCATAACAGATTATCAACTCTATATTTCAAATAGAGCTCATATTGTTATGCCTTATCACATTGAATTAGATGAGCTTTTTGAACAATTAAAAGGCGATTATGCTGTTGGAACAACTAAAAAAGGAATCGGACCCGCTTATGCAGATAAAATTTCAAGAATAGGAATAAGAGTTATAGACCTTTTAAATCCTAAAATCTTGAAAGAGAAGATGAATATTAGTATTAAATTTGCAAATATCTATTTCAAATCTCAAAACAAACCCTTATATAAAACAGAAGATATTTATCAAGAATTTATCGAAATAGGAAAAAAAATAACACAATATATTTGTGACACTTCAATATTGCTAAATAGTTTGATTGACGCGAATAAAAATATACTTTTTGAAGGTGCGCAAGGATCAATGCTGTGTGTTGATCATGGGACATACCCTTATGTTACTTCATCATCACCAACATCCGCTTCTATTCCACTTAATACTGGAATTTCACCTCAAAAAATAACAGACGTTGTAGGAGTTACAAAAGCGTATACGACTCGTGTTGGAGAAGGAGTTTTTCCTACAGAATTTGAAGATAGTATATCGAAAAAAATAAGAGAAATTGGTCACGAATATGGCACCACAACGAAAAGAGCAAGAAGAATAGGTTGGCTAGATTTAGTGGTTTTAAAACATGTTATTCGAATTAATGGCATAACAGATTTGTCAATTATGTTATTAGATGTTTTGACAGGTGTTGAGTATATTAAAATTTGTGTTGGTTATTTATTAAATGGGGAAGAAATAGATTATGTTCCCGCAGAATATAATGAATATGAGAAATGTCTACCAATCTATGAAATATATTCGGGGTGGACAGAAGATATAACACAAGTAAAATCATTTGAAGAACTGCCACAGAATTGTAAACACTATTTAAATACTATTGAAGAAAAATTAGGTGTAAATGTTACTATTTTTTCTGTTGGACCTGACAGATTGCAAACGGTAACTTTAAAAAATATATTTTAGAAAGAATAGGTGTATAGAATGCAAAATAACATTGTTGGGAAACACGCCCAATATAAAAAACTAGAATCAAACATCTTACAGATTTCTCAAGAAGCGAAAGCAATGAAAAAACTGCACAAAGATGTAATTGATGCAACGGTTGGGATGCTTCACCACGAAGATGGAAATGTTTTTAAGTTTCAAATTGTAGAAGATTTACTTAGTAGCTTAAGTGATGCGGAAAAATATCATTATGCTTCAGTTAGAGGAACAAAAAAGTTTAGTGAGGGAGTATTTAATTGGGTGTTTGGAAAACACGCTGATAGTTTAAGAAAACATTTTAAATACAGTATCATACCAACTACCGGAGGATCAGGTGCAATCAGTAATACTTTTTATAATTTTAATGATTTCAGCCAAAAAGTTCTTCTTCCAAATCACTATTGGTCACCTTATAAAAATTTTGCATTAGAAGCAAACATTGATTTGGAAACATTTTTAATGTATGATGAAAACCTTGCTTTTAACCTCGTGGATTTTAAACAGAAAGCAAAAACGTTAGCCGCGAAACAAGAAAGACTATGTTTGTTAATAAATGATCCTTGTAATAATCCAACAGGGTTATGTATGAAGATTAATGATTGGAAAGAAATCATTGCAACATTGAATGAAATAAAACAAACAGGAGTTCCAGTTATATTAATTCATGATATTGCATATATTGATTATCAATTACAAGAGGATGAATTTTCTAGAGATGTCTTTTCTACATATTTAGATTTAAATCCAGAAATATTAGTAGTTGTAGTTTTTTCTGGATCCAAAACATTTTCTATGTATGGTTTTAGAGTAGGAGCTCAAATTGGATTATCCAAATCTCAAGACGTCATTGATAACTTCGTCCGAGTGGGTGATTATTCCGTTAGAGGAAGATTTTCAAGTGTATCTCAACCAGGGATGAGCATTATCGAGAAAGTCTTCACAGAGGAGAAATACACAAATAAATTTAAAGAGGAATTAAAAATAGGAAGAACGTTATTGAAAGATAGATCTGAGTTATTTATTGTCGAAGCTAAAAAAAATAATTTAGAGATTTTACCATATTACGGAGGCTTCTTTATTAGCATTCTTACCAAGAACAAAAATATTTTTAGAGATTTAGTGGATGATCGTGTATTTCTTATTCC
>CAZUQS010000136.1:0-4399 GCA_964622615.1 uncultured Candidatus Izemoplasmatales bacterium
CGCCCTACCTATTTCCAATTTATGTTAGCAACGTTTTCTCCTTATAACAATATCTCTGCCTTAACTGGATCCAATCTAACGTACACAAACCAAGAAATTCAAGCAATTAGTTACCTAGATAAAGCGACAAGTGTGAACGCCGCTGTCATCGTTGCTTTTGAAAAAGCATCTGAAATTAATACTGAAGTCAGTATTCAGTATGAAAGAAAGGTTCTAGTATACGGGAAAGCAGAGTATTTAGACCATTATGATGAAATTAATTTTGGTGACGAATTTGTACAAATAGTGGGTGATAGTGACTATATTATTACCGATATTTCTGAGGCTGGAACATACACTACTCAAAACTTAGAGTATGATTGGACCTTCATAGATGAAGATGGAGAGGAATACATCGTATCACTTTCTAAAGATGAAGAAGAAGAAAAATTTGGTGTAACCCTTAAAACATATTACATTGTAGATCAAGAAGATACATTCCCTAAATATCAAGAGTCCAACTCAAGTATTGGTGGACCTTCTGGTGGATTACTTCAAACATTATCCATATACAATATGCTTGTAAATGAAGATTTAACTAAAGGATTAAAAATTGCTGGAACGGGAACAATAAACTACGATGGATCTGTTGGATACATTGGAGCTACAGAACAAAAGATTCTTACAGCGTATTTAAATCATGTAGATATTTTCTTTATTCCAAATTTGGATGATGAATACTATTATGATAACTATCAAGAAGCATTAAGAGCATGCGAAGAACATGGCATTGACCCAACAGGATGGTTAATTCCAGTAGCATCGTTTCAAGATGCATTAGACTACTTAGAGGGGTTGAGTTAATATGAAGCATACCAACGCAACTTGGAAATCTTTACGTGAGGATTATCCTTCTGCAGAACTGTTTGATGGCTTTGTAGGAGCGTTTTTACTATCAACCGTATTGTTTATTCCAATTATGATAATTTTAATTGAACTCGTCAGTATATATTTATATCGTTTGACTTTCTTAAGCTTTATGATTATAATTGCTTTGTTTGGTTATATAGCGTTTATTCATTTCTTGTGGCGTAAAAGCCTCGTTTTGAAGAAACCAGAACATAATACAAATATTTTGAACCTTTTTCTAAAAACAACAATTATTATTAATAGTGTTGTTCTTGTATTAGGTATTCTCGTAATTTTTGTATTAATCCCAATTTTATTTGTGTAGGTGAGACGATGGTTAAATGGATAATAATAATATTAGCGTTACTAGGGTTGGATCAAATTACAAAAGCTATTGTTGTAGCTAATTTTGTTGCTGAGGGAGATACTCTAGCAGTTATTCAAGATTTCTTTCATATAACCTATGTTCGAAATTCAGGAGCTGTATTTGGACTCTTTCAAGGATTAGCAGAAACTTATGTAATCTTTCTAATATTCATATTAGTCGCACTGGTTGTATTTGGATACATGTTTATAAAAAATGATTTTAAAGATAAAAGAAACTTTTGGTATACATTAGGACTTACTTTGCTAATTGCAGGAGCTCTTGGAAATGCTGCTGATCGAATATTCCAACCAGATCACAATGTCGTTGATTTTATTGATTTTAGAGGAATATGGCATTATATCTTTAATGTTGCTGATATCTGCTTGAATGTAGGTATTGCAATATTTATCTTTGATCAATTTATTTTGGAACCAAAAAGAAAGAAGAGTATAAATGGATAACTATCTAGAATATCTAGTTAAGCAAGACGATGAATGTACAAGAATTGATAAATTTCTATCTTCTATGGAAAAAGAATTATCTCGTTCGACTATAAAAAAACTGATTGATGATGGGTTGGTATTGGTGAATGACGAAACGGTGAAGTCCAGCACAACGGTGAAACCAGATGATTTGATTATCATAACAGAAGTTGAACTTTCAGATTGCGAAATTATACCAACAAAAATAGATCTTGATATTGTATATGAAGATGATGATTTATTGGTTATAAATAAACCTTCAGGCTTGGTTGTACATCCCGCACCTGGTCACTATCAAGATACACTAGTAAATGGATTGATGTTCTATATTAATTCATTGTCTGATGTAAATGGAGATATGCGTCCTGGAATTGTACATCGTATTGATAAAGATACCAGCGGATTGCTGATGGTTGCTAAAAACAACTATGCACATATGGTTCTAGCCGATGAATTGAAAGACAAGAAGACAAAAAGAGAATATATTGCATTAGTTCAAGGTGTTATTAAAAACAAACGCGGAAAAATAAACGCTCCGATTGGTCGTTCGAAGAACAATCGTTTAAAAATGAATGTGACTTCTGGTGGTAAACCTGCAGTAACTCATTTTGAAGTATTGGAAGCATATGAAGATAAAACATTGATCAAGTGTATATTAGAAACTGGTAGAACTCATCAAATTAGAGTTCATATGGCTTATATCAATCATCCTTTGGTTGGAGATTATATCTATGGAACTGATAGCAATAATGATTTTGGTCAGTATTTACATGCGAAAACATTAGGGTTCACACACCCTAGAACGAAGGAATTTATGGAATTTAACTCGGAATTACCAGTTGAATTTTCTGATTTGCTAGAAAAATTAAAAAAAATATAACCGTTAATAGCGGTTATTTTTTTTTGCAAAAAAAATAAAAGTGACAATATTGTCATAACCCTATTGATAAATCAAATACTTCTTGATATAATTCGATTATGACAACGATGTCATGTGGAGGTGATACTATTCCTAAACAAACATTTTTCAATTTAGATGAAGAGAAACGAAGCAGAATTGTGGAATGCGCTATTGATGAGTTTGCAGCAAATGATTATATAAATTCAAAACTTTCAAACATCATCAAGAATGCGCAAATACCAAGAGGCAGTTTTTATCAGTATTTTGAAGATAAAACAGATTTATATTTACACATAATGGATATTGCAAAAGACAAAAAAATGGTTTATGTTAAAGATCTTTTTGTAAATCCTGAGAATTTATCATTTATGGATCTGTTTAAAGACATGTATATTGCTGGAATGAAGTTCGCAATGGATAGCCCTCGGTTGGTAAAAATGATGGCTCATCTAATGTCAACCAAAGGTAAAATATATGATGACGTAATGAAAAATAATCTTCATATTGCAGTTGAGATGTATAGTAATTTAATTGACAAAGACAAAGAAAAAGGGTTAATCAAGAAGGATATCGATACACGAGTATTCGCTCAATTGGTAATTGATATGACAATTAATGTGACAGCGAATGAGTTGGATGAAGAACACAATGATTTTAATTATGATAATATGATGAAAAGGATTACCCAAATTATGGAGATTTTCGAATTTGGTGTAAAGACAGGAGAATAATATGTTTAAAGTAGAAGATTTACGATTTCAATATCACAACAATAAAAAAGATGTAATTAATGGTATTAGTTTTGAAATTAAAGAAGGTGAAATATTCGGTTTCCTAGGGCCTAGTGGTGCAGGGAAAAGCACTACTCAAAAAATACTTATTAAGATATTAGAAGATTTCCGCGGTAAGATTTCTTACAACGGAAAAGATATTACCGAATTCGGAAATGAATTTTATGAAGACATTGGAGTTTCTTTTGAAATGCCAATTCACTTCTCAAAAATGACCGCTATGGAAAACGTGGACTTTTTCCTAAAACTTTACAAAAATAATGCAAATGTTCAAGAATTAATGGAGCGAGTTGGATTATGGGAAGACCGTAACAAAATGGTTGGTGAATTTAGCAAAGGGATGAAAATCCGTTTAAATATTGTAAGAGCATTGTTAAATAGTCCTAAAATGCTTTTTCTTGATGAACCAACAAATGGATTAGATCCTACGAACGCCATGATTCTTAAGGATATGATTCGAGAATTTAAAGCAAATGGTGGAACGGTATTTATTACATCACACATTATGGCTGATATTGATCAACTATGCGATCGAGTAGCATTTATTGTCGAAGGTGAAATCAAAGAAATGGATACTCCAAGAAACCTAAAGATTCGTTATGGGAAACGGTCCATGAAATTAGAATATAAAGAAAAAAATAAAACAATATTACGAGAATTTCCATTAGATGGTATTGGAAAAAATCAAGAATTTTTAGACCTTTTACAAACCAAAGAAATTGAAACATTACATAGTGGAGAAACCACACTAGAAGACATCTTTATTAAGGTAACAGGAGTAGGATTAAAAGATGAAATCAAATAGATTATGGGTTCTTGTAAAAGGTGAATTAATGCGGTTACATAAATATAGTGTAACCTCAATCAGTATTCTAATAGCTTTGATGTGGGGTGGAATTTTATACTTTCTCGATACGGATGTTTTTAATACTGTTTTGCCACTTATTTTATTAGTTGATGCATCAATGAT
>CAZUQS010000137.1:0-4398 GCA_964622615.1 uncultured Candidatus Izemoplasmatales bacterium
AATATCCTGTTTTAAGGATGGAGAAAAAAATGAAAAAACAAATTTTTAATCTTATAAATATATACGATTCTATCATTATAGCTAGACATAAAAATCCTGATTTTGATGCCTATGGTTCACAGTTTGGATTGTATTATGCTTTAAGGGAATATTTTCCGAAAAAGAACATATACGTAGTGGGGGATGATAACTCTTTAAATAAGTTTCAAACATTTGATAATGTAAGTGACGAAACCTACAAAGAATCACTTGTATTAATCTTAGATACAGTAGCTAGTCAGATGTTAGATCCTGTCGTGTATAAAAACTATGATAAACTAGTTTTTATAGATCATCATAGAAATGACCCTGATATTGACTATGATATCGTTTTACAAGAAAAAGATGCTTCTTCAACCGCAGAAATAATTACATCCTTATTAATTGATTGGGATATACCAATCAATCTCGATTCTGCAAGAGCATTATATATTGGAATAATTGGTGATACTGGTAGATTTATGCACAATAATACAACATCAAGGACGTTAATGTTTGCTTCTAAGTTATTAGAAACAGGAATTGATATATCGAAAATTCATAACTCTATATATACAGAAAACAAAGAGAGTAAGAACGTTAAAAACAAATTCTTTAACCTAGTTCAATATACAAAGAATAATGTTGCATATAGTAAAAATGATAAAGATTTTCTTGAAAAATACAATTTATCTACGAATTATACCAGCAGAGGTTTGGTGAATCAAATGGCCGGCATGGAAGAAGTGCACATATGGGTGAACTTTACATTTGATCAAGAAAGCGAAAAGATTATATGCGAAATAAGGAGTAGAGATATTGCGGTGTTGGATGTCGCTAAAAAATACGGCGGTGGCGGACATCTCAATGCATGTGGTTGCACCGTTAACACCTGGGAAGAAACAGATAAAATTATTAAAGATTTAGACAAATTAATGGAGGAGAACATATGAAAACAGATCACATTTTACAAAAAATAAAAGAATATAATAGGATTATTATACACAAGCATCAAAGACCAGATGGCGATTGCTATGGAGCTGGATTTGGGCTAAAAGAAATTATTAAAGAAACATTTCCTAATAAAGAAGTATATGTAGTTGGTGAAACAGCTGAATACGTTAAATTTATTGGCGATGTAGATGAAATATCAGACGATTTATTCAAAGGTGCGTTATCAATTTGTGTAGATACCGCTTCAGCTGCAAGGGTAGCTGACCAAAGATTTAATTTATCAGAATATGTAATCAAAATTGATCATCATATTCCAGTAGAAGATTTTGGAGACTTTCAATTTGTGGATGTAACACGATCTTCAACCGCACAAATCATTTTAGAATTCTATTTGAGATATAAGGATGAACTAAAATTCAATATGACTGCAGCAATTGCATTATATACTGGTATCGTAACGGATACCGGAAGATTCAGATATCGTTCCGTAACTGCAGATACATTTAAAGCGGTAGCGTTTCTACTTGATTTTGGTTTAGATTTCACAGAAATTCTTGGTAAATTAGATATGAAAACAGAGGATTTGTTAAAATTAAAAGGATATGTTCTTCTGAATTTTGAAAAAACCCCGAATGGTGTAGCATATATAAAGATGAAACCAGAAATCATTGAGAAATTTGGGGTTTCACTTGAAGAAGCAACATCACTTGTAAATGAACTTTCCGTCTTAGATGATTGCCCGGTATGGATGCTATTCGCCGAGTATGAAAACAACTTTGTTAGAGGTAGATTACGTTCAAGAGCTCCGGCAATTGATAAGTTAGCTAACAAATATAACGGTGGTGGTCATAGGTTGGCTTGTGGAGCAAATTTAGGAGATTGGGATACCGTCGAGTTATTACTTAAAGATGCAGATGATTTAGTAAGAGAATATAAAAAAGAGCAGAATTGATTTTCTGCTTGTTTTTTTTAGGTGGTTTGATATAATAAGACCGGTTTTCCGCATTGAAAATTATCGCAAAGGAGTATTATATGCCAAATCTATTTTTAGCAGTAGAAATCGACTGGAAATTAACAATATTTGCTATAGTTGGAGGATTAGGAATTTTCTTATACGGTATCAACTTGATGAGCGATTCTTTAAAGAAAATAGCCGGTTCTAGGTTGAAGCTATTTCTAGAAAAAACTACAAATACACCTTTGAAAGGAATTTTTGTTGGGATTTTTATTACCGCAATTATTCAATCATCTTCGGCAACAAGCGCATTAGTAGTTGGACTTGTTAGAGCGGGATTAATGACATTACCACAAGCGGTAGGAGTTATTTTCGGTGCGAATATTGGTACAACATTTACATCAGTATTGATTTCTCTTGATATAGGATCTTATGCTATGCCAATTATGTTTGTTGGATCCGCATTAATATTCTTTATCAGTAATAAAAAAGTTAAAAACTATGGGAGGGCAATACTCGGTTTCGGAATGTTATTCTTTGGATTAGAAACTATGGGGGATGCTTTAAAACAATTAGCTCAATTAGATGGGTTTGTGAATGCATTACAACAAGTGGGGCAATATCCTATTCTTGGAGTGTTGACTGGAGCCGCTACAACAGCTGTTATTCAATCTTCATCAGCTACCATTGGTATACTCCAACAATTGTGGTCAACAGGTGCTGTACCGATTGCAGGAGCTATAGCGATTGTTTTAGGGGACAACATCGGAACAACAGTGACTTCAGTGATGGCATCTATTGGTGGATCTACTTCCGCAAGAAGAGCGGCGCTAATACACGTGTTGTTTAATCTGATAGGTAGTGTTGTGTTCTTTATTATACTTGTACCATATACAATGTTAATTGAATGGTTGGCTCAAATATTTATTGGAGATGCATATCAAACAAGCAAATTAACCATTTCACTTGCCCATGTGGTATTTAATCTAATCAATGTTGTAGTATTATACTTCTTTATTAAGCAATTGGTTTGGATGGTTACTAAAATTATTCCTAGTAAAGGTGAAATCGAAATCGATGATTTAATTCTCGATGAAACGTTATTAAAAACTTCTCCTGAATTAGCTTTAGAAAATGCAAGGAATGGTATTGCAAACATGGGGAATGTCGCCAGGGGAATGTTTGAGTTTACATATAATTATGCATTTACTAAGGATGAAAAAGAACATGAAATGGCATCTCAATGTGAAGAAACGTTGGATTCAATGGATGATAAACTTCATAATTATATTGTTGCAATTGCAGCTCAGGATTTATCAGATAAACAAATTCAGTTAGTTGCAAAAAACATTGATACAATTACTGATATAGAACGTATTGGGGATCATTTAGATAATTTATTAGAATTCTTTGAAACAAGGCATGAAAAACGTATGATACTACATGAAAAAGCAAAAGAGGAATTAGAAGAATTATTTGTTATGTTAAGAATATCTATTGACCAATCTTTAACTGCATATGTTACAATGGATAAGGGCTTAGCATTGACGGTTAATGAACGAGAAGACAAACTAGACAAACTAGTAAAAACATATCGCAAAAATCATATAAAAAGAATTAATGACAAAACATGCGAAGAAACAGAAGCAGGATTCTATGTAGACATTTTGTCTAATATAGAACGTATTGGTGATCATTGCAATAACATGGCTATAAATGTATTATCTGATCAATTTACTCATGATGATCAGTATTTCTAAAAAAACTTAACAAAAGATTTAAAAAAAGATGCTTGTATTATTCATTACTTTAATATATAATATGTAAAGCATAAATTAGAGTATTATTAATCACCAAAATTTTGGTAAATTACAGAATGGATGGTAACAATGACAGACAGAAAAAACATGTCAATAATGGAACTTGCGCACGTTATACTTTCAGAAAAAGAGAAAGCTATGTCTTTTGTTGAATTGTATGATATCATTTGCGCTGAAAAAGGAATTGCGGAAGAAGAAAAAGCAGAAAACACTTCTCAAGTATATTCTGATTTCATAACTTCAGCTAAATTCATTTACGTTGGCGATGACGAATGGGACATAAAAGGAAGACAGACGATAGATCTATGGGATAAAGATGGAGCTTACTATGACGAGTATCCTGATTATGAAGAAGAACTAAGTTTGTTTGACGAAAAAGCTGACGATGAATATTCAATCAAAGATGACGTTCCTGAAGAAGAAGAAGATGAAGAAGAAAAAGTATACGAAGATGACTTTGACGAAGACGATATCGAAGACGAAGATGATACAGAATATGATGCATTTGAAGACGAAACAGAAGATGACTACATAGAAGATGAAGAAGACTTAGTATTCGATGAAGAAGCAGAGGAAGAAGTAGAAGGCGAAGAAGTAGAAGAGTTTAATGATGAAGAATACAATGAGTACATGGATGATTACGAAGAAATG
>CAZUQS010000138.1:0-4387 GCA_964622615.1 uncultured Candidatus Izemoplasmatales bacterium
TAATGCAAGATAAATCATTGATTTATGATGCAATGACTCCAGAAGAACAATTAGCTGCATTTGGAACTACGAATACTTGGGAATCCAGTCAATTAGCAGCGTTCTTCAACTATACACCAATCATTGGATCGATGTTAAATTATGATTTTGAAGTGGATTTCATTGGTACTCCTGGTACCAATGCAGCTCATCAAATTCCAGTAATATTAGACTTGATGAGTATTGCAAGCACCACACAACATCTTGACCAAGCGTATCTACTAGCCAAATGGATGTCCTTTGGTAAAGAAGGATATTTGGAACGAATTCGTTTATCATCAACTGTAGTAGGAATCGAACCTTTGAATATGACTCCTTTGCAACAAGATGATGATTTATTAGATGCATTCTTTGGAATTTATGCGACCTTTACAGAATTACGTAAAGTAGTTGCTTATGACAATTATATTATTGAACCGAATAAATATCTTCCTGGATATATTAATGCAAGATGGAACGAAGACTATGATGCGGAAACTACCGTTGGCCAACTATTTGATTTGGTGAGAAGCGGTCAAGTAAATTACGCTGATGTGAAAACCGAATGGAATTCAATTTCCAATCAAGCATTACGGTTAGCAATTGAAGCAGTATTAACGAAATTAGGAGTAAATACGCAAGAATAATATCTTTTTAGAATAAGAGGAATGAGTGCATGACGAAAAAATCTTTGATTTTTGTATCACTTTTATTAATCTTAACGGTATCCCTATCTACGCATACAGTATATGCGGATGTTTCAGTGATGGATAATGATACCCCAGTTATCGTATCTGGAAATTATCGAGAAATACTCACTTCATGGGAACATGAAGATTTTTCAGATACCCAAGATTTTAATCAAGTAATACAATCATCAACCTATTCCTCAGAACACCTAATCAATCAAACAAACAGTCAAGGATATGATCACTCCGTATATCAATGGGATACAGATGATTCAATTGAAGTTACTGTAACAGTTCCAAATGAAGGGTTATATCAAGTAGCACTGGATTTCTATTCTTTATCATCGGATTATTTGGATATGGAATTATCCATCAAAATAAATGATGAATACCAATACAGTGAATCATCACAAATTATTTTATACAAACGTTGGATACAACAAGAAGAATTTAGCGAAGATCGTTTTGGAAATGATTTCTTTGGATCACAAGAACAAGATTATTCTTGGATTCATCAGAGTTTCTATGATCCAATGGGATTATTTGCTAGTCCACTTTTATTTAAACTTGAAGCAGGAGAAAATACGTTAACGCTTCTAAAAACAAAAGGAAATATGTTGCTTGGTGATATTACGATATCAGGCCAAGAAGTATTACCTACTTATGAAGAGTATTCTCTAGGAGTTACACTTAACACGGAAGAAGTACTTCAAACAATAGAAGCAGAGACACCATCATTCAAGAATGCTTCTAGCATTCAAGCTGGTGTTTCTAGAAATGTTGGAATTACACCGTTTTCTGTACGATATTTAAAATTAAACGTTCTTTCTGGAAATACGTTTAACTCTGAAAGAGAAATGATTGGATATACAGTTGATGTGGAAGCATCGGGATATTATTATTTAACATTCAAAGTGTTACAAGGGAATATAACAAATAGTAATGTCTATCGAACCCTAAAAATAAATGGGGAAGTTCCGTTCCAAGAAGCAACGTCTCTGGGATTTTATTACGATACGAAATGGCAAAATGTTACCTTGTCAGGTGATGAACCATATCTATTCTATTTTGAAGCCGGGGAAAATGAAATTACATTATCTGTGGATTTGAGTTATTATATGGATCCATATTATGAAATTAATGAAATGTTGAAGTATGTAAACGGCTTATCACTGGAGATTAAAAAATTAACTGGAAATCAAGTGGATGAGAATCGAGATTGGGAAATTACCGAGTATATTCCTAATATTGCTAATGATCTAACAGGTGCTGCGGATACGTTGCAAACGATTTTTGATTATTTAAATAGCTTAACCGTTAGTGATCGACTTTCTGAAACGGCATCTTCCTTAAAAATCGCAATTCGTAATCTTCGTTTTTTAGCGGAAGATCCAAATGAAATACCAAAGAACATGGGTATGTTATCAACATCATCACAATCGATTGCATCCACATTAGGAAATACGATTGCGATGCTACTTAACAGTCCTTTAGATATCGACAAATTCTATATTCATACCGATACTGAAATAGAACAAGCAAATGCAAATTTCTTTACACGTGCATGGGTAGGTATTAAACGTTTTGTGATATCTTTCTTTGATGAACGTTATAACATCAAGCCAGAAGAAGGAGAATTGGTTGTTTGGGTGAATCGTTCCAAACAATATACTGATTTAATCCAAAAGATGATTGATGATACCTTTACACCAGATACTGGAATTCATGTTCAGGTATCTGTAATGGCAGCGGAAAGTAAATTGATTCTCGCGAATTCTGCGAAAACCAATCCTGATGTTGCATTAGGAGTTTCTTCATGGATGCCATATGATTTGGGATTACGTGGAGCGATACTCGATTTAACAGAGTTCAAGACAGATCCTGAATTTATTGATGTATTGAATTATTACCAAGAACAATCTCTGATTCCTCTGATGTATGATCAAGGTCTATATGGATTGCCAGATACAGAGAATTTCTATGTGCTATATTATCGAAGTGATATCATCGAGAGTTTGGGTATCAATATACCAAACACGTGGGAAGATGTTACTGAAATTATGCCAGTATTGAAACGCTATGGCTTTAATTTTTATTTGCCATTATCAAGTTCTGCATCATTAAAATCATTTGATGCGACCTTGCCATTCTTGTTCCAATATGGTTCCAGTGTCTATCAAGACAATGGATTCTATGTGGATATGGACAATACTGAATCTGTAGATGCATTGGAGATGATGACAGAATTATATACAATCTACTCCATGAATACGCAAGTATCCTCTTTCTACAATGATTTTAGATTAGGATTATCACCAATGGGTGTTGCGGACTTTGGAATGTATAGCTTATTATTAAACGCAGCTCCTGATATTCAGGGGTTATGGAAAATAGCATTGTTACCAGGGGTAGACTATGATGGCGTTATTGATCGGTCTGCACCAGGGGCACAAACTGCCAATATGGTATTTGCGAATACGGAGATGAAAGACGAATCTTGGGAGTTTTTAAAATGGTGGTCTTCTACAGAAATACAATCCACGTTCTCCGGTATGTTGTTATCCACTTTAGGAAAAGAATATTTGTGGAATAGCGCTAATTTAGATGCTTTTGAGACATTAAGCATCAATGAAGATGATTTAAATATTATCTTAGAGCAATGGAGTTATTTACGAGAATTACCAAAAGTTCCAGGATCGTATCAAGTCGAACTTGAGATCTCAAATATCTGGAATAATGTGGTAATTGATCGCGAAAATTTAAGAGTCTTATTAAATGATAGTATTATTCGTATGGACAAAGAGATTCATAAAAAGATGTCTGAATTTAGCTACATGGACAAATATGAAGCAATCTTAAAACCATATAATTTAGCAACTATCTCAATCATCCGCAAATGGAAGTTGGGTGATTTTGATGAGTAAATCTATAGCTATAAAGAAACTTAAGAAATCCAAAAAAACGTTGCAACAACAACGAACAGCTTATTTATTTATCTTTCCATATTTCTTAATGTTTTCAATCTTTATCATTATCCCAGTAATAATTGCAATTGGATTATCACTTACGTACTTTGATACGGTACGTCAGCCATTCTGGGTTGGGTTTGAAAATTATATTAATATTTTAACGAATGATGAAGTCTTTATGCAAAAAGTATTACCAAATACGATTAAGTATGCAATTATCGTAGGGCCTGGGGGATATATATTATCATTCTTATTGGCATGGATGTTAGCGCAACTAACTCCAAAATTAAGAACGCTTTATGCATTGATCATCTATTCTCCATCATTAACAAGTGGAATTACGATGGCAGTACTTTGGAAAGTGATATTTGCCGGAGACAATTCCGGCTATCTAAATACGATCTTAATGAAACTTGGATTGATAGTAGAACCAATCATCTATTTGCAATCGCAAGAGTTTTTGTTGCTTATTATGATTATTGTTACATTATGGTCATCAATGGGAGTAGGATTCTTAGCTATTTTAGCTGGTATCCTTAATGTGGATACAGAAATGTATGAAGCAGGATACATTGATGGTATTAAAAATAAGTTCCAAGAAGTAATCTATATTACAATTCCATCGATTAAACCGCAAATGTTATTTGGGGCAGTCATGGCAATTGTTGGAACATTTGCTTGTCTTTCCATAAAGATTACTTAAGAAAGCAC
>CAZUQS010000139.1:0-4358 GCA_964622615.1 uncultured Candidatus Izemoplasmatales bacterium
CTATACGTTATCCTATGATTTTCATAATGATATCACACTATTTGAAACGTATCACTTCAACATGAAACAAGATACTACAAACGAATTGTATTGTTTAATACCCTCAACATCAAAAGAATTTCTAAAATTAAGATATGCTTGTGAGGGGCATAAATACCAATTATTCCATAAGAACAAACAAGGAATCTATGAACTCGATCAAAACAAGTGTAGCTCAATAGAGAGCAACTACGATGAGAGAATTTCTAA
This sequence comes from uncultured Candidatus Izemoplasmatales bacterium, assembly GCA_964622615.1. Taxonomy (GTDB): domain Bacteria; phylum Bacillota_I; class Bacilli_A; order Izemoplasmatales; family Hujiaoplasmataceae; genus 4572-104. The sequence goes on from CAZUQS010000139.1 coordinate 250, forward strand.
ACTGACCAAACGCTCAGAAGATATTGGTAGAATTGTCTATAATTACGCCTTTAAACAATTTTTGTACAATACTATTTATCCGAATAACACATCAAAATTATATGTTGTATTATTGAATTCTGACTACATATATGATGGGGTAGCTTATACGAAAAATATGTTTCATATTATGGATTTCTCCAATGTATATAAATACTTCAAAGAAATCATCAAAGCTGATATCTATCGTATGATTAATCATATAGAATTGAATGATTTTACACCATGCGAGTTAGTGAAGAAGGAATGTCGTAAGGGAGATTCTTTTGAATGTAAATTTACTAATTTCTGTTTCTCACATGTTCCAAAACACAATTCAATATTAGATTATTTCTCTAGCCACTTAGGCTTTGATGAACCAACGGAAGAAGGAGACATTCATCACAGCACTTATGAACTACTAAATAATGGAGACGTTGACTTGCTAGATATACCAATATCTTGGTTAAAAGATGAAAAACATTTGATGCAACGATATTGCAGTGAAACAGATTATGTTCATGTACACAAAGAGAAAATAGAGATGTTATTAAAGACATTAAAGTATCCTCTTATTTATCTAGATTTTGAAGCGGTACCTTGCTTAATACCACGATACTTTGGTGAAACACCATATACACAATCTGTATTTCAATATTCCATCCATATCGAGCATATAGAAGGAAAACTGAAATTTGATGATAAAAATCACTTTGAATTTATTGCAAACCCTGGATATGATAACCGAAGAGAACTCGTCAAAAATATGATTACTTTGATAAATAAATATAATTCTAGTGTTATCGTATATCACAAAACATATGAGCAGCAACGCTTAAAGGAATTCCAATCTATTTTTCCTGAGTACAAAGCGGAGTTACAGCGTATCATTGATCGGTTGTTTGATTTAAAGGATGTATTGAAGAATAGCAAACGATTCTATAAAGAACATGGGTTATCTGAATTTGAAGCAAATCGCTACAATTTTTATAGCTCTAAATTATCGGGATCATATTCGTTAAAAAAAGTTATCCGAGTGTTTAATGAAGAAGCATATAAAGACTTAGCAATTAAGGACGGCGAACAAGCATATAAAGCATATATGAATCTAGAAAAGCTTGACCCAACAGAACAGGACAATGTCATCCAAAATCTACTTGAATATTGTAAGCAAGACACCTATTCTATGTTTGAAATAATTCATGGTCTAAAGCAGTATTTGACACCTGGTTTTCAGATAACTTAATGCTTGCATATATAAATAAATTATGATATAATACTAATCGCGCCTAAACCTGGAATTAGAGACACTCCGACTCTTTTTGCGGACTTAGGTAAGTATAGAAAAAGGAGGATACAAAAATGGCTTTAAACAAAGACAGAGTCAGAGAGCTAGTTGTTGAGTATCAATTGAAAGAAGGGGACACAGGTTCTCCAGAAGTTCAAGTTGCTCTATTAACAGAAGAAATCAACGTTTTGAATGAACACTTGAAAGTGCATAAGCATGATCATCATTCAAGAAGGGGTCTTATAATGAAAGTTGGGAAAAGAAGAAGTTTATTAAACTACTTAAAATCCGTTTCATTTGAAAGATATGCTGCTTTGATAAAAAGATTAGGACTAAGAAGATAAGTCATAAGCACCCATGATTTGGGTGCTTATTCTTTGAACTAATTTAATAACATATTTAATATTATTATGTTATAATATTAGATGAGAATATTGAATTTAACGAAATGAGGTAAATAAATGAAAAAAGTATTTAAAAAAGATTTCTATGGAAAAGAATTCATAGTTGAAGTAGGTCAACTTGCAAAACAAGCAACTGGTTCATGTTTGGTTCGCTACGGCGAAACAGCAGTGTTATCAGCAGCAGTTATAGGTAAAGAACCTTCAAGATTGGATTTTTTCCCATTATTAGTAATCTATCAAGAAAAGTTGTATGCAGCTGGTAAAATCCCAGGCGGGTTCCTAAGAAGAGAAGGAAGACCAACTGAACATGAAACATTAATTTCAAGAGCAATAGACAGACCATTAAGACCGTTATTCGCTGATGGATTTAGAACGGAAGTTCAAGTCATCAACACAGTTATGAGTTCTGATCAAAATTGTTCACCTGAAATGAGTGCCTTACTAGGCGCTTCACTATCTTTATGCTTGGGAGGAATACCATTTAATGGCCCAATTGCTGGAGTTATGGTAGGGTTAATTGATGGTAAATTTATATTAAATCCAACCCCAGAAGAATTGCTGGTTTCTGATTTAGAATTAATCGTTGCAGGAACTAAAGATGCAATTAACATGGTAGAAGCGGGTGCAAAAGAGATTGATGAAGACATTATCTTAGACGCATTAGCGTTTGCTCATGAAAAAATTATTGAATTGGTTATTTTCCAAGAGGAAATTATCGCAGAATGCGGTAAACCGAAAATGGAAGTAGAATTAGTAGTTGCTCCAGAGAGCGTTCATAAAGACGTTTTTGAATTGGAAAAAGGTAGAATCGTAGGAGCTATACAAGTTTATGAAAAATTGGAAAGAGCTGCTGCAATTAAAGCTGTGGAAGATGATGTTTTAGCGGTACTGGAAGAAAAATATCTTCTTACGAATGATAAAGATGAAACAAAGACTTTATTAAGATTTGCAAAGGAAGTTTTAGAAGAAATCTTAGTCAAAGAAGTTCGTAGATTAATTACAGAAGAAAAAATTAGACCAGATGGAAGAAAAACAGACGAACTAAGAGATTTAGCTTCTGAAGTTGATATATTTGCTAGAACACATGGTAGTGCATTATTTACAAGAGGTCAAACACAAGCATTAGCTACAGTAACTCTTGGAGCACTTAGAGAAGCACAAATTATTGATAGTGTTAGTGTTGAAGAAGGAAAACGTTTCATGCTACATTATAACTTCCCTCAATACTCAGTAGGTTCTACTGGTCGTTATTTTGGACCAGGAAGAAGAGAAATTGGACATGGAGCTTTAGGGGAAAGAGCATTACTTCAATTGTTACCAAATGAAGAAGACTTCCCTTATGCAATTCGTATAGTATCAGAAATTTTGGAATCAAATGGTAGTTCTTCACAAGCAACAATCTGTGCTGGATCACTTGCGTTATTAGCTGCTGGTGTACCTATGAAAGCGCCTATTGCTGGTATCGCTATGGGACTTGTTATGAAAGATAAGGATTATACAATCTTAACCGATATTCAAGGTCTAGAAGATCATTTTGGTGATATGGACTTTAAAGTTGCGGGTACTGAAAAAGGTATTTGTTCCTTACAAATGGATATTAAAATTTCAGGAATTACAAAAGACATCTTTAAAGAGTCTCTTGCTCAAGCAAAAATTGCTCGATTACAAATTCTTGAAAATATGAATAGTGTATTAAGCGAACCAAGAAAAGAATTATCAAAATATGCTCCTAAAGTAAAACTTATGAGAGTTAACCCTGATAAGATTAGAGCAATTATTGGTTCAGGTGGTAAAACCATTCAAGCACTTATCGAACAATGTAACGATGTTAAAATTGATATCGAACAAGATGGTAGAATTGTTATTATGCATGAAGACTCTTTCTTTATTGATAAAGCAATGAAGTTAATTGAAAATATTATCAGAGAAGTTGAAGTTGGGACTGTATATACCGGGACTGTTAAAAGAGTTGAAAAATTTGGATGTTTCGTGGAAATTTGGCCTGGACAAGAAGGACTAGTTCACATATCTAAATTGGATACAAAACGCGTTGAAAAAGTAGAAGATATTGTGAAACTTGGAGATGTAATTCAAGTGAAGTGTATTGGTGTCGACGATAAAGGCAGAGTTGACCTTTCACGAAAAGCAGTACTTGCAGACATAAAGAAATAATAGAACTACTTTACTGAGTTATCGGGTAATCGAGCGTGAAAGCGTTAGGAAAGTCCATGCTAGCACAAGCTGAGATGCTTGTAGTGATTGTGCTACACGAACTGATAAGTGTAGGCACCCAAAAGGTGACGGCGAAGAAATGGATTAACTGCCAAAGTATTTGTAAAGTGCCACAGTGACGAATCATACAGAATATGTATGGGTGAAACGGGTAAACCCCTCAAGCT
>CAZUQS010000140.1:0-4311 GCA_964622615.1 uncultured Candidatus Izemoplasmatales bacterium
AAGTAAACCATCATATGGGTCTGCAGAATAACTGCCTTCTAATGCATTAAAATTCAAAGGCATATATCCCCAGTTAAATGCATTATAAGTATCATCATCTAATCTAGATTCATCAACCACTCCAAAATCAAAGAATGGAAGTAATTGAACGTGTGTTACTCCTAGTTCTACTAAATGATCAAATCCAGTAGTAACACCTTCATAAGTTGTGCCTGTTTCAATTAACCCTAAATATTTACCACGATTTGCATCGGTTCCATTCCATGTTGAATGAGTGGTTAAATCTCTAACATGTAGTTCATAGATAATTGCATCCGTATAACTTGTAATATTATCTGGTCTATCATCATATTCAAATCCATCTGGGTTTGTTTGAGAAAAATCTACTACCAGTCCCCTTAACCCGTTAATTCCTACACTTTTCGCATATGGGTCTACAACTTCATTCGTAATCGATCCATTTGTTACAGAATAAGTATAATAATATCCATGAAGATTTGCAGCTTCTTCGTAATAGAATGTTCCTTTTTCTCCTACAGTCATAACTTCCGTTCTTAAAGGTGTGTCATTTCCACCTAAGCTTTCTGGAGTTCCCGTTAAATATAGATTTAAGGTAACGCTCTCTGAAATAGGAGCCCACACTCTAAAGGTTGTGCTGTTTCCATCAATAATTGCTCCTAATTCTCCATCATAAGCATAAGCTGTTTCAAATGCTACTGTATCATAGATTCCGTCAAATGTTACGGCGTAATCATTTGCAGAACTATCTGAAGGGAACGTTGCTTCAATCATATATTTATTGCCAAAATCTAAATTATCAACAAGTTCTATAACACCAGTACTTCCATCGGTTACGATAGAATCAATGTCTAATGCTATGTCATCAACTGTAACTTGGATATTTGCTGCTGGTATATCTTCTGTAGCAGAATACGTGATTGTATTCATTGAAATAAAATATGCACTTTTGAATTTTGGTGATTTCACAGGGCCTAGAGGATCATCAATTGATGTGCCAATTGCAACATCACCCTCTACTAAATAGATATGGTATTCGCCATTTGAACTAGTAGCTGGTATTTCAATAGAACGATCGGAATCAATATCTTTTTCAGCCCAATCGCCTTTTCGCACAATAAATCCAAGCTCTTCCACTCCTGGAAAACTATCTGCAAGACTTATTTCTGTTATAACTCCACCGTAGTTATATTCAACAGCAGTATCATCTGTAGCAAATTGATAAGCCTCCCCATCTTCTGAAGTAGGCTGGCTTTGCCATAACCATATATTCCACTGGTCGTAGTCTCCACCAAAACGATAGTAGTGAATAAATACGGTATCCACATTGGAATCTGCTTTAACATAATTTATCAATAAAACTGAACTAATTGCCATTAATATAAGTACAAGTATTTTTTTCATAGATTTTGTCCCCCTTAACTAAATACGCATACATTATACCATAATGTTTCAGCATAATTGATACCCAAAAAGAAAAATGAAAACGATAACGCATACTAAAACAGGGCATTTACTTTTTCTTGTTTGGTAATCCTGTTGCAAAGCAAATATATAAATGATAAAATACAATCATATAATATAGAAGGAGATTAATGATGAAAAAATTTATGGTACTGGCAGTTATGTCTTTTATTCTTTTGTTCGGTGTGGTCGGATGTGGTTCTGCTTCACCACTGCTCATTTGGGTTGGTGCAGAATCAGTAGATTTCTATTCAGACAAAATGGAAGAATATCTTACAGATTATACAGACATCAATGGGGAAGAATTTCCATATGCAGTTAGGGTAGTTGGTGTGGATTCAAGTACTTCTGCAGCTACATTCTTAGATGATACAGATGCAGGTGCAGATATTTTTACCGTGCCTCATGATAATTTAGGGAAATTAATTGCTGGATCAAGTGCAATTGCTCCAATTCAATCTGCAGCATTATTGAATCAAATCAATGTTGATAATCCACAAAGTTTCTTAGATGTGATCAAAGGAACTGTTACTGGAGTAGAATATACTTTTGGTGTACCTTATGTTGCACAAAGTTTAATATTGTATTACAATAAACAATTTGTAACTGCAGAACAAGCACAAACTTGGGAAGGTATTTGGGCCGCTGCAAAAACTGCGAATAAATACGCATTAACAATTACAGCAACAGATGGATTTAATAATTCGTTCTTGCTATTAGCTTCAAGAGCATCAGACCACTACACTTCATTGAAATTGTATGAAGGTGGTATTCAAGAAGAATGTTATGCTCAAGGCGACGATACAATCTCCGTACTTAAATGGGGACAACGTTTCTTTACTGATCCACACGGAGCAAAAGCTCCTAGTGATTCAGGATGGGAAGTTGAATTAAGTGATGCAATTTCATTATCAACAATTGGAGGAGCTTGGCATTATGAAGCTGCAAAATCAGCACTAGATACCAATTTAGGTATTGCTATTCTTCCGACTTTCACTATTACCGGACCAGACGCATACGGAACAATCGCAGCTGGTACTGTATTTCAATCAGGTACATTTGCAGATACAAAAATGTTTGTTATGAAGAAAAATAGTGAAAAAGCAGAATATCTTGAAGATATTTTAGTATTCTTATCGGATAAAGATGTTCAAGAAGAATCATTTGAACAAGCTGCCAATTTACCAGCATATAAAAATGCATCAACAGAATTTTCTGCATTTGAAGCGGGTACTCCAGAAGCTGCATTAGCAAAAGCACAAGTTGAAATGTTTGCTTGGGGAATTTCACAACCATTCGGTTTCAATAGTAGATTCAATACATTTTTCTACTCAAAAGGAACTCCTGATTTAATCTTAGAAATGCTTGAAAATAAAGACGGAACTTTTTCTACTAATCAAGCAATCATCCATCAATTAATCATTATAGAATCACTTTGGAAAACTGGTTTAAGACCAGAATAATAGCACTCTTATATAAAAGGAGACACTATGGATAAAAAACAAGACACTAATGAGAAGCGTAATATTTTATCACGCTTCTTCTCTGTTTTTTCTAGGCTAGGCAAGAACATAGTTAATGGTTTTAAAAACTTTATACAAAGATTCAAAGATGGTAGTATTGGCACCAAATTGTCCCATGTTTTTTTGGGTGCAGGAAACCTCTATCACAAACAAATAGCAAAAGGATTAATTTTCTTAATACTTGAAGTAGGCTTCTTTGTATTAATGATACTTTCACCACAAATCAATGACACTCCTCTTGGGTTTAAATCAATCGGAAACTTCTTTACTTTAGGTACAGAAGCTGGAGATATTTTTAATCCAACGGATAATTCGATGTTGATGTTATTGTTTGGAGTTATTTCATTTGGAATTATTGGTATTTTCTTAGCTATTTATAAAGCAAATTTAAGCAGTGCACGCAAAGCGGATTTAGATGTCAAAAATGGGAAGAATCCTACTACATTTAAAGAAGATATCGCTGCTCTATTTGATTCTAGATTTCACATTGCCATGCTTACTCCAGCAATCATTGGTATTATAACGTTTACGCTTTTACCAACCATCTTTATGATTTTAATTGCATTCACAAATTATGATGCTCAACATCCAGCTGGCCAAGTATTATTTGATTGGGTAGGCATCGAAAACTTTAGAGCGATATTCAATGGTTCAGGAGAAATATCTGTTCGTTTTGGGCCAGTTCTAGCGTGGACACTAATTTGGGCATTCTTTGCAACAGCTACCAATTATATCGGTGGTATACTACTCGCCTTATTAATCAATAGAAAAGGTATTAAATTGAAAAAGATTTGGCGTACTATTTTTATCTTAACAATTGCATTACCACAATTTATTTCTTTACTAGCGATGAGAAATATTTTATCCGAATATGGTCCAATCAACTCGATGATGATGAATTTGAATTTAACAAGTGAACCAATCAAATTCCTTGCAACTGCAAATAGTGCATGGACTGCAAGATTTACCATTATCATGATTAACATTTGGATTGGAGTTCCATATACGATGTTGATGACCACTGGAATCTTGATGAATGTTCCAAAAGATTTATATGAAGCAGCTCAAATTGATGGTGCAACCAAACGCCAAGCATTCTTTAATATTACGGTTCCATATATCCTATTTGTTACTGCACCATATTTGATTACATCCTTTGTTGGAAATATAACAAGTTTCAATGTCATCTATCTATTGACTGGGGGTGGGCCGGTTGTACCGGGGTACATTGCCGGAGAAACCGATCTGTTGGTTACTTGGTTATATAAATTAACCATTGACCAAGCCGAATATAATGTGGGTTCTG
>CAZUQS010000141.1:0-4279 GCA_964622615.1 uncultured Candidatus Izemoplasmatales bacterium
GTTTCTTAGTTAATTGTTCGGGTTTCATTGTAACATACTCTGCAAATCCACCTTTCTCATTATCCCCCAACTCCCCAAAGACTTCATCACCAACTCGAAAACAATTAACACTATTCCCAAGTTCTTTAATTACACCAGATATATCAGATCCCAATATCTTATGCTTCGGTCTAAAGAGACCTGTCATAAATCTTAATGGAAACGGCTTGCCCCAAAGCATGTATACATCTGCTTGATTAATACTAGCAGCATGCACCTCAACTAAAACCTTGTCATCTTCAACAACTGGTTTAGCTACTTCAACATATTTAATTCTATTTGTATTTCCATATCTATTGTATACAACAGCTTTCATATCGTCACCTCAACTATATTTATGCTTTAATCATATTCTATTATACAACTAGAACTATAATTAATTTCAATTTCATCATTGCTGAAATCTTTTGATTAGTCTTTATTTCCCAAACGAGCTAAAATTACAGTTCTTCTTCAAATTGAAAAATATTATCTCTATTTCTTAACTTCTTCAATACGTCAACTATATTATTGATTGAATTTTTACATGTTCTGCAAGATTTATATCATCAAGGATTAGAGATAGAATAAACGTAGAATTAATAGTTAAGCTTAATCCTCTCTAATTTTAATTATTTTCCAGAACTTGTTTAGGCCATTTAATTGAAATCCAAACGATTGTTAAGGTGATAAATATTTGGATAACTCCTGAAAAGATGTAAAATACCCATTCGCCAGGTAAATTAGCAATATTAACTATTGTGTATAGTGATCCAAATATAATATTCGCAATTCTATTCATTTTCGCAGGACATACTAATGCAGCAATTATCATTAAAGATGGAATCACCATTAAAACTGTAGCGGTAAATAATCCCATTTGTGTTACTGCGAAAGGACCCATTTGTCCGTCCATCATGTTTTGAATAGCGTCTGGTTTGAACAAATGAAATATATCATTATAGATGTATAAGAACATCATAGCTATCCATAATCCAGCAATTACAATTTTTAAATTAATTTTCGTGTCTTTTAACTTGTTTTTCATATAAAGCTCCTTTATTCGAGAAATATTCTCGTGTTTTATTTTACTTAATCACTGTTGGTATCATTGTGATAATATCATTATAATACTATGTAAAGACATTTGTCAAGCGTTATTATTATATTTTTTTGAATTATTTATTATCATTTGATTTAAAACGTCCAATTTAAGCCATAAAAAAACTCTAAATTCTTTTAGAGTTTTTTGTTTTCTACTTGTTATAATCATTTTTCAATAGAATTTTTCCGAAGAATTCTCCTTTTTGGTAATAGAGACAAGCATTCTTTAAGTCAGAAAGATTATATACTTTATCAATAATCGGATGAACTTTGCCTTCTTCAATTAACAGCTGTATTTTTTTTAGATATTCTTTATTGTTGTATTTGGCAAATAAAATCGATATCTTTTGTTTTGATTTCTTACGAGAACCCAAGAGCGTTGCAAAAATTGTTTTGACTTTTCCGCCTACTAGAACATAATGTCCATCACTCTTAAGTGATTTTCTGATTATTTTCATTTTCCTTTTTCCGTTGCAATCTAGAATTAAGTCATATTTTATTCCTTGTTCAGCAAAATCAGTAGTTTCATAATCAATAACATGGTTTGCTCCAAGTTCTTTCATTTTTTCCAGTTTATATTTATTATCTACTCCCGTTACTTCAGCTCCATATGCTTTTGCAATTTGCAGAGCAAATGTTCCAAGTCCTCCACCCGCACCATTTATTAGTATTTTATGTGAAGAATTAATTTCCAACCCACTTAGTCCTTGATAAGCAAGGACTGCAGCTGAAGGAATTACGCCTGCATCAATTGAAGAGATACTTTCGGGCTTCATTCTAAGAGCGGTTTGTGAAATACAAACGTATTCAGCAAAAGCACCAAAATTTGATTCAGAGGTATCACCATACACATAGTCATTCACTCGGAAGTCAGTTACATCTGGCCCTATTGACTCAATTACACCACTTATATCAGAACCGAGGATTCTATTTGGCGGTTTAAAAGGAGAACTTAATCTAATTAATGGATGACCTTTTAATATTTCCATATCCGCTGAGTTTATCGAAGTCGTAATCAATTTCACTAAAATTTGGTCAGTTTTAGGAGTTGGTTTTGGTAATTCTACTTCTTTCAATACATTTGGTGACCCATACTTTTTACATACAAACGCCTTCATGTTCACACCCACTTAAGATTTTCTATATTTAGAGAATTAACAATAATATATTATTATTATATCATATTATATATGTACAAAAATAATGTAAGTTTTCAAATATCTAAAAACTATTAAATTATGCAATAACTTGACATTTAGGTACAGATAGTAATATAATGATAATATCAAAGCGAGACTTACTAAGGGGGTGCCTATGAAAAATACAAGTAAAGATTTAACAGAACAAGAATTTCTTAATGAATATGATATAACAAAATTTGATAGACCATCTGTGACGGTAGATATTCTTATCCTTTCTATTATAAATGAAGATACTGATAATTATCGTAAACTTATAAACAAAAATCTAAATATTCTTTTAATCAAAAGACTAGAACATCCTTTCAAAGGGAAATGGGCTTTACCTGGGGGATTTGTTAAACTAAATGAAAGTTTAGAAACAACGGCATATAGAGAGCTCAAGGAAGAAACAAATGTATCTGATGTATATCTAGAACAATTGTATACTTACGGTAATCTAAACAGAGATCCGCGTGGTCGCATTATCTCATCTGCATATATGTCTTTAATCGATTCTAAAAAAGTCACACCTCAAGCTGGTACAGATGCTATTGAAACTAGATGGTTCAAAGTATACAGTAAAGTTATCAATACAAAAAAAGAAACAACACAAATAGGAGTAATCGAATTAAAAGATCATGAGATTTCATTAGTGAATGATGATATCGTACTTAAATCAATTGTCAGAGTTGAAAAAAAGACTATTGGTCATCAAGAAGTTACAACAAGAAGAATTATCAGTAACGATGATTTAGCTTTCGATCATGCAGAGATTATCCAATATGGTATAGAGCGCTTAAGAAGCAAAATAGAATATACAAGTATAGTATTCAACTTAATGCCTGAGTTATTCACCTTATCAGAATTACAAATGACTTACGAAAAAATTTTGGGTAAGGAATTGTTAAAAGCCAATTTCAGAAGAAAAGTAGCAAAAAAAGTAATTGAGACAAGCCAAGTCACTGGCGACAATATTGGACATAGACCTGCGAAGTTATTCAAGTTTAATCCTTGTTGGAATAAAGACTAAAGAACCAAATCAACATTTGTTGATTTGGTTTTTTTATGTCATGTATATCATTTATTGTAACTACTTATTTTAGACTCAGTATTCTTTATGCTAAATTCAAAGAAAGTTAACGAGTCATGAATTTTCAATCCAACTCAAAAATAAATTAACAAAACAGACAACTCCCTCCGATTTTCGAATGAGAGAGAACGGTAATTAAGGGTAGCAACAAAGTGAAGATTTTAACACCGAATATATTAAGTTCTAGGGTTTGACCATTTTGATGTTTTATTGTTAAAAACATTATGTATTTGTGTAGTATCCTTTAAGTTCTAGGGCTATCGCGAATAATTTATCATGAAAATTAGCATTTTCATGCTTCCATTAATCAAGACATCTGCACCAAAATTTTGATGTAAACCCCTGTAAGTTAAGGGCCAACTAGCAAAAACTGTTACTTTTGATATATATTTGATGCTTAAAATGCAAAAAAAAAAGACGGACAAAGTCCATCTTATCTAGATAACATAACGTTTTGTTCGTTATTGTTAGAGTGCATAAATGGTGCCGAAAGCGCACTATGAAGCTAACTCGCTAATAAGCGAGTAAAGCTCGGTTCATTCTCTTATAAAAAACTATATTGAATGTGTTTTACTGTGTATATCTATAGTTGCAATTGCTTGTGATACAACTCGGTGTAACATTCTGAGGTGCAACTTGTTTTTCTATATACAAAATAATACAGGTCGGTACAGATCAATTCTTAAATCAATCAAATGTATATAATATGTAAATTACGTATGTTTCATTTTTTTATATAGAGTATATTCAGCAAAACCCTTAGGAAAGTCTTCTACTGTCATGACAACTTCATATCCTCTTTTTTTATAAAAATTTGCAGCTTGAAACTCAAATGTCGTCAAATATATATTTGTCACACCTTGTTTCACAGCTTCTGATTCAATCA